>NZ_JBFTLX010000018.1:0-51504 GCF_056396665.1 Cupriavidus sp. 05T313
CGCCGAACAGCCTGATTGCTCTGCCCCCGGCAGGGTCGGCTTTCTTTTCGTTAGTTTTCTTTGCCGAACGCAAAGAAAAGTGACCGGCAGCCCCCCGCAGGGGGGATGTCGTATGGCTGTTGGGTGCAAAAACCAACACCGATCAAATAACACCACCAGCAAAGAAACCTCACCAAGCCCTTGAGTCCAACAGCCGACACCGCCCACTCACACCATCAACCCCCATCAAAAAGCCACCCAACCATTAAGCCTTACAATTCCCCACCCCCCAGGAAAACACAAAAATGGATTCCCGCCTGACCGAACTCGAAATCAAGGTTGCCTTCCAGGACGACCTCCTCGACAGCCTCAACCTCGCCGTAGCACGGCAACAACGCCAGATCGACCTGCTGCAAGAGCAGTTGCAGGCGCTCTACCAGCAAATGCGCTCCAGCGGCACCGGCGGCGCCGAAGGCGGCCCACAGCACGAAATCCCGCCGCATTATTGAGAACGCATGGCGGCACTCCGCAACAACAAAATCCGCCTCGATTGAACAAAGCCATCACCACCGCGGTCAGACCGGGTAACGCGMAAAACGCCAACCTGGAGGCACCGCAGCATGCCGACCATGYAACCCCGCACCCGGCTCCTGCCCGCACGGTCCATCCGCGCCAGGACCTTGAAAGCCGTCACAGCACTCACCATGCTTGGCGCCGCCACCGCCTGGGCCGGCTATAACGTCTGGACCGGCGAATACACATTCACCCGCGAGGAATTGCAGGCTGCCGTGGAAAAACGCTTTCCCGCAACGCTGCGTTATGGCCAGGTAATCGACGTGCAACTGACGCATCCGCGCCTGGTATTCGACGGCGCCAATAATCGCGTGACCACCCAGATGGACGCGCAACTCGGCAATACCTTGCTGCCGGCACCGCCGATCAACGGCACGCTTTCGCTCAGCAGCGCACTCAAATACGATCCGGCAAAACGCGCCGTGCTGCTCGACAATCCATCCGTCGAGCGGGTCCAGGTAAACGGCATGCCGGCGCAATATGGGGAGCAACTGAACGCGATCGGCGCCGTGGTGGCGCAGCAGTTGCTACGCGATTACCCGCTTTACACCTTCACGCCGGAGCAATTGCGCATCGCCGGCAAAGATGTGGAACCAGGCGCCATTACTGTGCTGCCCGATGGCATCAAGGTTCAGGTCAATACGCGTTAAACGCAATACGTATTGCGTATTCGCATCGATTGCCCCTGCCATTGCCGTGCAGGAAATGTTGTATCCGCGCACGCATTCAGCCAGGAACCACACCGATTAATATCACGGCGCGCGAGTAATGCCGCGCGACCGGTTATACTCCGCGCTCCTACAACTAACGGGTAAATACAATGGCCGTAGCTAAGAAAGTCGCACAAACCAGCGCAGCAGCAAAGACCAAGCCGGCAGCCGCCAAGAAGGCAGCAGCACCGGCAAAGAAGGCCAGCGTGCTGGCTCGCGAACTGGCAGCTGCAAAGAAGGGCCTGCTGAAGCTGCGCGCTGACGCGAAGAAGGCGATCGAAGCCGCCAAGCGCGAAATCAAGGTGGCTGCCGAAGCCGCCAAGCAAGCCGTGCTGGCAGAGCGCCAGGCCGCCAAGGAAAAGCTGGCAGCACAAAAGGCAAAGGCCAAGCCCGCTGCCAAGAAGCCGGTGGTGAAGGCCGCCGTGGCAAAGAAGGCTGCAGCCAAGCCGGCCGCCGCCAAGAAGGCCGCTGCACCGAAGGCAGCAGCTCCGAAGGCCGCCAAGCCGGCCGCCGCTCCCAAGGCAGCAGCTCCGAAGGCTCCCAGGAAGGCCGTCGCGAAGAGCGCCGCCAAGAAGCCGGCAGCACCGAAGAAGGCCGTGGCCGTCAAGGTCGAGGCAGAAGCGCCTGTCGCCGCGAAGTAAATCGCGCGAGGGCCAGCGCGGCGGGCGGCCCGGACATGCGCGCGGCAATCCGCGCCATGCTTCGACCCCCTTTCGCGCACCACTTTTGTGCGAACCGGCTGGCGCCTGGCAGGGCCAGCCGGACATCTCCTTTCGAAATTCCCCGTCTTTCCAGCAGTCCTGACCGATCGGCCAATTCGGCACGATCGCGTGAACACGCGCCCCGGCCCCCCCGCATTCCCGGCATCATTTCTGCCAGATCTCAAGCCAATACTTGAGCCAATACTTCAGCCGATGCGTCAGCCAAGAGTTAAGCGGACACCCGGCCGGAAAACCCAAATCGCCCTTTCCGCGATTACCTGCCCCCGGCATTAGCCAGCATCCATCCAGGCAAATCGGGCCGCGATCCGCCAGCATTCGGCCGGCAGTTTCCTATTTTCGGAATACCAGGCTGAAGTTATTGGCTGGCATCGGGATTGGCTCATCCATGCGGAAACCCTCGGCCTGGCCCAGCACCGCCACGTCCTCCATATTGCGCACGCCCCATTCCGGGTCGGCATTGCGCAACTGCGCATCGAACGCGGCATTGCTCGGCGCGGTGTGTTCGCCGTTGCGCCGGTAGGGGCCGTACAGGTAAAGCACGCCGCCGGCCGGCAACAGGCGCCCGGCGCCGGTGAACAGCGCCTGGGCCGCCGCCCACGGCGCGATGTGGATCATATTGATGCAGACCACCGCCTGTGCCGCTTCGATGCCCCAGGATGGCTGGCGCACGTCCAGCACCAGCGGCGCAAGCACGTTGGCCACGCCGGCATGCGCGGCCCAGCCTTCGATCGACGCGCACGCCGCCGCGTCGGGATCGCTCGGTTGCCAAGTCAGGTCCGGCAGCGCGGCGGAAAAATACGCCGCGTGCTGGCCGGTACCGCTGGCGACTTCCAGCACCAGGCCGCTCTGCGGCAATACCCAGCGCAACACGGCCAGGATGGCGTCGCGATTGCGGTCGGTGGCCGGCGCGATCCGGCGTGCGTCAAGTTGGCCATCTTGGTTCGGCATGTCGTTTCTCCTGTTATGGGGACGGAATAGGGCGCGGAACATCGAGCCACCGCCAATGTGCTGCCGCAAGCGTAGCAGGCATGCCCCACCCCCCGCCACCGGGGCCGCCTTCGGCCTGTCCGGTTGCTCACGCCGCCAAACCCAGGGGGCACAAAGCAAAACGCCCCCGACGACGTTGTCATCGGGGGCGTTCAGCCACGCGGGCCTGGACCGTCCCGCGGCCAGGATTACCGTTGCTTGCGCACCGGCTTCAACCTCCGCGTGGTCCAGTCCGCACTCAGGCCTTGCTCGTCTTGACGCTGGTGACATCGGCTGTCAGGTAGCCGACTGCCGCGCCAAAGCGGTCCTTGTAGTTGGCACGGACCAGCGGATCCAGCGCGGCCTTCACGGTGTTATGCAGGCTGCTCCAGTCGCCGGCGTGCTGGAAGTTGCTCATGATGTAGGTCCAGCCGTTGAGCTCGTCGACCGCATGCAGGCCGGTCGATTCGCCACCCGACGGCACCGACAGCAAGCGCGACAGCTTCTTGGTGTCGACGTTGTAGGCCCACAGGAAGTTGTTGACGTGCTGGCCGCTGTCTTCGCCGATAAACAGGGTGCGCAGCTTCTCCGAGAACTTGAGGTTGTCCGGATTGGCGATCGTCTCGGGGTCGCCGGTGTTGCCCAGCGCATCCGCGCCGATGTCCTTGCCGACGATCAGGGCCTTGGTATGCACCGGCACCCATTCGCTGTTGATCGCGGCGCCGTCCAGGTCCTTCTGGCCGCCGGCGAGGTTGTGCTGCATCACGCCGCCAGCCTTGAGCGCGGCGGGCAGCGAGATGCCGCTTTGCGCATTCCAGCCCTTGGCGTTGTTCGTGACCATCGAGTCCTGGATGTTCTGCAGCGCGGAGTAGGCCACCTTGTCCTTGATATTGACGGTGGTGCCTTCCATCTTGGTGAAGCCCATGCTGCCGCCCTTCAGGTAGGCGTAGCGGTGGGTTTCCAGGAAGGCGGCGGCCTTGTCCTTGCCCTGCAGGATCTTGACCCATTGCGCCTTGCCGCCGGAGAAGATCTTGGTGTATGCCGAATCGCTGGGATCGGCCCACTTGACGTCCATGACGTCGACCGGGCGGTTTGACTTGGCCATCGCCTCGACTTCTGCGCTGGTGGCATGGCCGAGCTTGACCCAGGACAGGTCCGCGCCGGAAGCCGCCGGATCGATGGAGAAGCCTGCACCGATCTTGGCAACGTACAGCGTGCCGGCGGAGAGGTCCTTCTCCTTGTCGGCCACGAACATGAACAGCCCGCTGTTGGTGGCGTCGTCACCCATCAGCACGGTGCGGTTGTCGGGCATCACCTGCACGAGTTCGTGCGAGATGCGGCCCAGGCAATAGTGCTTCCTGATGGAACCGGTGCCGTCGGGATTGACAGTCACTTCGGGCAGATGGCCATACAGATAGGGGTTGAACGCGATGTTCGCATTGCCGTACAGGTTCTTGGCGAACTTCGTGTACTGATCCGTCTGGTCGGTGTAGGTCGGAACATCCGCCGCATTGGGGAACGTTTCCGGCTCGTACTCTTCGCTGGACAGGTGGGTGTTCCACGGCGACAGGCTGGCGCCGCAGGTGATCCACAGGCCGTTGACGCCCGAGGTGTCGACGTTGTGGTACTTGACCAGCGCCAGCTTGCCGGTGGCCGGGTCCTGATCCAGCGTGAGCACGGCGATCGGCGACGGCAGGCGGCCGTAGGTGTCGGTGCCGAGCTGGTCGCGCGTGGTGTATTCGAACTGCACGACGGCGAATACGGTGTTGCCCTTCACGCCGGCCACCTTGGCGCCGTCGATCTTGAGCAGCGAGGTGCCATCCGGCGAGTCCGAGAAGAACTGGCGTTCCTTGCCGGCCACCGACGTGTCGATGATGGGCTGGTTGTTGATGTCGACATAGCCGCCCGCCAGGATGGTGCCGCCCTGGCCGTCCGGGACCATGTCGCCGGTGACGAAGAAGGGCTGGTAGGCCAGCTTGAAGGTCTGGCTGCTGCCATCGCTGAACGATACCTTCAGGCTCGAACCCACCGTGGTGGTCGCCATCGCTGCCGGGTTGGCCAGCGTGGGGGCCGCCATGCCGGTGAACTCGGCGGTGGTGAAGGTGGCGGCGGCGGGTGTGCCGGGTGCCGGTGCCGGCGCCGGCACCGGCGCGGCTACCGCGTCGCCGTCTCCGCCGCAACCAACCAGGAAGGCGGAAGCGCCAAGGCCCAGCGGCAGCATGGGTGCGCCGGCCAGGAATTTAAGCGCCTTGCGGYGGGATGCGTCCGGTTTGTCGAGCATTCTTCTTTCCCGTTTCGTTATGTGAGTGATTGGGCGGCGCGCGCTGCGCCGCCTTGCCGCGCGCTTGTGGGGAGCCGCGCGGCGTTCAGGCCGATTCGCATCCTATGAATGATTTGTTACAACTTGTTGAAAGTGTCTTAAATCGCAGACATCCAGGGACCGCCCGCGAAATCAGCCTAACCAGCGTAATCAGGGCAATCCGCGCATCCCGGACGGCCGCGGCCGCTGTTGTACACTGGCGCACGCTCCCTGCCAGGAGCTGATTCCCTTAGCTCTCAGCCCGCCGGCGCCGCTTATGGCCCGCCGTGACGCGGCCCCACCCGTGCCGACTTACACCCTCGCTTCTCCCGTCCAGGCGGACCTGGAAATCCGCAAAAGCCGTTTCATCGGCTACGCGATGCCCGTGCAGGACCGCGCAGCGGCCATGGCCGAACTACAGCGCCTGCGCGAAGCGCACGCCACCGCCACCCATGTCTGCTGGGCCTTGCTGGCAGGCGGCCAGTCCGGCATGTCGGACGATGGCGAGCCTTCCGGCACAGCCGGCCGGCCCATGCTGGAGGTATTGCGCCACCATGAACTGGAAGGCGTGCTGGCGGCCGTGGTGCGCTACTACGGCGGCATCAAGCTGGGCGCGGGCGGGCTGGTGCGGGCCTATACGGATGCCATCGCCGCGGCGCTGAAGGATGCGCAGCGCATCGAGCGCATCGCCTATGCCGAACTGGTTGCGGAGGTGGACTACGCCGACGAGGCGCGCGTGCGCCGCTGGATCGAGCAGGAGGGCCACGTGCTGGCGCATGGCGAGCATGGCGCCGCCGCCCGGCTGACGATCCGCCTGCCGGCCAGCGCGCTGGACGCGGCGCGGGCCGCGCTGCGCGACGCCACGCATGGCCGCGCCCGCTTTCCCGGCGCGGACGATGGCGAGGCGCAGCCATGAACAACGGCCCACACGCGCCCGGTTCGGGTTCCGGCGGCGCGGCCGATGCCGCCACGCCCCCCTCGCCACCTTCGCCGGCCTTTGCCGCGCGCGTCGAACCACTGGGCAGCAGCTTTCCCGCCTTGCCCACGCAGACGCTGCTGGAAGCCGCGCTGCTCGCCGGCGTGCAACTCCCCAGTTCCTGCCGCAATGGCACCTGCCGCACCTGCCTGTGCCGGCTGTCCGCAGGGCGGATTGCCTATCGCATCGAGTGGCCGGGCGTGAGCTTCGACGAACGCGACGAGGGCTATATCCTGCCCTGCGTGGCGTATCCCGAGAGCGATGTGGTGATAGAGGCGCCGCTGGCGCGCCTGCCGGACGCTTCCCGCGCTTAAGCCACACTGACCAACTTGCGCCTTCGCGCCGGCACGGCCCGCGCAGCGAGGCACTGCATGAAGAACTGCCACGCGATGCGCAGCGCATCCGGGCCGGAAGGATCGGCAAAGGCCTGGCTGGACGGGCCGCCGCTCCACGCATGCCCGAGCCCTTCGATCCGCACCAGGCGGACATAGGGCTGCCGCTCGCTCGACCATGCGTAGACGCTGAAGGGCCGCCGCTGCCCGCGCTGCCCCCGGCGTGGTGCGGCCAGCACGGGTGCTTGCGGCAACAACTGCTGCCACAACGCGGCCGAAGCCAGCGCGTTGTCGAAGTGCACCACGTGATCGGCATCCCCGTGCACCAGCAGCAAGGGCGGCGGGCGGCGCCCCGCCAGCAGCAGCCGCGCGGCCGCCACGTCGGGGTGGCCCTTGCCTTGCATGACGCGCGCCGCCTGCGCGGCGTTGGACGCGCTCAGCGGCACCGCGCCGGAATGCGAACCCACCGCGGCGAAGCGGTCCGGATAGCGCAGCCCCAGTATCTGCGCCATGGCGCCGCCGGCCGACAGGCCAAGCGCGAACACGCGGTCGCGGCGAATCGGGCGCTGCTGGCACACATGCTCGACGATGGCCATCAGCAGGCTCGCCTCGGCCGCCACGCGCGCGGAAGCGCCGAACCAGTTCCAGCACCGCTGCGCGTTCGCGTGGGAGGATTGCTCGGGCATCAGGACCACGCAGCCCGCGCTGCGCGCCACCACCGCGGCGCGGGTACATGTGGCAAAGCTGGCCGTGTCCTGGCCGCAACCATGCAGCAGCACCAGCATAGGCGCCGGACGCGAAGCGCTCACCCCTGGCGGAATAAACAGCCGGTAACGGCGCTGCACGAGCGGCCCCAGCCCCCAGCTTCCTTCTTCCCAGCGCCCCCCGCCACGGCCTGCCGGCGCCGGCACCGGGGACACGACACCGCTCAACACGCGTTGCGTGGCCTTGCTCATGGCCTCGCCCTGCCTCACCGCCGTTTTGATTGCGGACTTCGTGACCGTGCGCTGCGCGCGCCGCATGTTGCGGGCGGCGATCTTGCCGAGGGTGCTCCAGAGTTTGCTGCCACTGCTCTTGCGACGCGTCATCGGCGGCATCTCCTGCGCGGGGTGATGGAATGCGCCGTCAGGGCGCATGGCTGGCATGGACGCGCAGCGTTTCGCTGCAGCGCACCACCAGTATGCCGTGCAGCGGGAAGTTCTGTCAGGCTTTCCCTCGCCTTCAGCAAGCCTAGAAGACCCCACGCAGCGCCAGTTCGGCGCCGAGCAGCAGCAGCCCGCAAAAGAACACCTTGCGAAACCGCGCCGGGCTGATGCGATGGCGCAGCCATTGGCCGACGAACATGCCGCCCAGCGCGGGCAACAGCGCCAGCACCGAAGCGCCCAGGACGGGCGTATGCAGCAACGCGCCATTCATCGCCAGGCTCACCGCAAGCGCGATGGTGGACACCGTGAACGACAAACCCAGTGCCTGCACCAGCGTCTCCCTGTCCAGGTCCAGGCCCTGGATGTAGGGCACCGCCGGAATCACGAACACGCCCGTGACGGCGGTGATGACACCGGTGATCACGCCGGCCAGCGGTCCCAGCCAGGGTTCGGCGGCAGCCGGCACTTTCGGGTGGAAGGCGGCCAGGCCCAGCACCGCGTACAGCACCAGCGCCACGCCCAGCCAGGACGTGGCATGCGCCATCAGGCTGGCCGGCAGCAGCGCCGCCGCCAGCCATGTGCCCACGCAGATGGCCGCCAGCATGGGCCACATCCGTCGCATCAGCTGGCCCAGCCGCGGGCCGCTGTAGAGTTGCACCACATTGGTCACCATGGATGGCGCGACCAGCAGCGCCGCAGCCTGCGCGGGTGGCATCGCCAGGCCGAGCAGCCCCATCGCCACGGTCGGCAGGCCCAGCCCCACCACGCCCTTGACCAGCCCGGCGAGCAGGAAGGTAAAGCCGATCAGCGCCATCTGCGCGCTCAGGAACGTCGAGTCCATGGCCCGCTCACTCCGCCCGCGACGCAGGCGCCGCGATGGGCTGGTGCACCGCGCGGCTATCCGCCGGCGCCTGCTCGCGCTCGTTCAGGCCATAGTCGCGCAGCACGTGCGCCACCCGCAGGCGATAGCCCGCGAACACGCCGCCGCGCCCGGCCGACTGCGCGTGGCGGTGCTCCATCGTGTTGCGCCAGGCCATGACCGCGGCCTCGTCACGGAAGAACGAGAGCGACAGCAGCTTGCCCGGGTTGGTCAGGCTCTGGAAGCGTTCCACCGAGATAAAGCCGTCGATGGCTTCCAGCGTGGGCCGCAACTGTGCCGCGAGGCTCAGATACGTCTCCATCCGCCCCTCGGCGGGTTCGACTTCGAAGATGACTGCGATCATGGTGATTGTCCTTTTGTGATTGCGGTGTTTCAGGTGCCTGGCCGTTCAGGCACTCAGAGGAAATGCGGAATGCGCGTATTGAGCGAGGGCCGGTAGCGGAATGCCCGCACCAGCGCAGCGGGATCCGCGCCGCGTGCCAGCAGCGCGGCAACCACCGCCTGTGCCACCGAGGCGGCCAGCGCATCGCCGGGACACGCATGACGGCCGGCACCGAAGGTCCACGGCCGAGAGGCCTTGTCCGCGCACTCGCCCGGCATGCGCTCGTCGAACGAAGCGGCCGCCAGCACCAGCAGCACCCCATCGCCGGCCTTCAGGTCCGCGCCGCACAGGCGTGCATCGGTGGCCAGGAAGCGCCGTGTGTTCTGCACCGGCGGATCTTCGCGCAGCACCAGCGCGGCGACATCGCGCAACGCGCCGGATTCGTCCGGGCGCCGGCCTTGCGCCATCTCCCTGCCAAGCCGCACCAGCATGTTGCCGACCAGTCCGGCGGTGGCCTCGCACGCTTGTATCAGCAGGCCAATCGCATTGGTGGCGATCACCGCTTTCGCCACGCCGGCGGCAAGGGCTTCGCGTTGCAGCGCATCCAGCGGCCGGCCTGGCGCGGAGGCCGGCGCGCCCGCCGATAAGCTCTCGCGCATCCACGCCTGCAGCCAGGTGGCCGCCTCGCTCCCGGCGGCAATCTCCTGCGCGGTTGCCAACGGCGACATGGCCCGCGCGAATGCCGTCACCTGCGCAGCGGCCTGCATCGCCACACCGGGCTGGCCTGCTACGGCCAGGCCGAGCGCATCGGCCACGGCCAGCACCGGCAGAGAGAACATCCAGTGATTGACCGCAGCACCAGGCTGCGTCAGGTCGAAGGGCAGACCCTGCGCCAGCGCCGACACGCGCTGCCGCATGCCGCCCAGTTCCAGGGCCGCCATGCGTTTGAGCAGCACGCCCTTGAGCGGCGCGTTCCACGCGCCATCGTTCATGCGGATCAAGCCGCCAAACAGCGCGCCGGCAGGGCTGCCGGCCAGCCCGGGAGGCACTGGCTGCGCGGGCGGCCTCACGCGGCTGGCGGGATGCGCCAGCACCGCCGCGACCTCGGCAGCGCCGGCGGCAACCCACAGTCCGAGCGCCTCGTCGCGATAGAAAGGCCGGCGCGCGGCGAGGCCGCGGTAGTAGGGCGCCGGGTCGGCATGGGTGACGGCGGCAAGCGGATCTGACGGCATCGGGATCGGCATGGGCATCGGTGTGGGAACGCGGTTGATATTGGTGAGTATGCGTCTATACTGCGATCGTTGTTTCACCGCGAGATGAACTATGGAATACGCGCCCAGCATCAGCCAGATGGCCGGCCTGCTTGCCGACCCCGGACGGGCCGCCATGTTGTGGGCGCTGATGGACGGCAGCGCGCGCCCGGCTGGCGAGCTTGCTGTCATCGCCGGTTTGTCGGCATCGTCCACCAGCGGCCACCTTGCGCGGCTCAGCGAAGGGGGGCTGCTCGCGGTGCAGACGCGCGGGCGCAATCGCTACTACCGGCTTGCCACGCCCGAGATCGGCGTTGCCATCGAGGCGCTGGCCAGTGCGTCGCTGGCGAGCCAGCCGCCGCGCGTGCGCGCGGTACCCGCCTCGCGCACCGCGCCGGCGGCGCTGCGCCAGGCCCGCACCTGCTATGACCATCTCGCGGGAGAGCTTGCGGTTGCACTGTTCGAGCGCATGTCGCACGCCAACTGGATCGTGGTGGCCGGCACGGCCGTCGACCTGACCGAGAGCGGCACGCAAGGCATGGCGCAACTCGGCGTGGATCTCGACGTCGCGCGGCGCAAGCGGCGGCAGTTCGCCTGCACCTGTCCCGACTGGAGCGAACGCAAGCCGCACCTGGGCGGCGCGCTCGGCGCGGCGCTGCTCGAAAGCCTGATGGCCCGCAAATGGATAGAGCACACGTCCACCTCGCGCGCGCTGCGCGTGACGCCGCGCGGGCAACGCGAGATCTTGCGCATCGCCACTTGAGCGGCTGGCGCGCTTGCCCGGTTGGAATCCCCGTTTTCAAATGCGCCGGAACGTCATGGCGCCGCACCCATGGAGGGCTGATGCGATGAGCGATGAACTGGATGACGAAACGCACCGCGCGCTCTGGCGCCTGATCGAGCTGATCAACTTCGACGATCCCGTCATGATCGAGAAGCAGCAGACGCTGTTCGACGAGGCACTGGCCAGCTCGGACGACGCGGATGCGGTCGAGGGCCAGGAGCTGCTGTGGGTCCTCAAGGACGTCATCGACTGGGAGTCCGGCTTCTATGTGGACTGGAAAGACGCGCCGTCTTTCATCAGCTGCATGGACGAGCTTTGCGACCGCCTCGACATCGAACTCGACTGGGGCGTGGAAGATCCCGAAGACGAGGCGTTCCTGGAAAAAACCAGCGTGCCCGAGCTGATGGAACTGGCGCACGAGCAATTGCGCGTGGCCGGCATCACGCTATGGAACTGGGACACCGAGAGCGACGCCTATGCCGGCTGGCTGGCGCGCGGCGAGGACGATGAGGAGATGATCGGCCTGGGCGAAACACTGGGGCTGGAGATCAGGCCCGGCGACCAGCCGTATTGAGAGCGAGCGGATGCGGGTCCGCCTCCTCCGGGCCGGGGACGTTCCCTGTTAGTCAGTTGAAGTTGGGCTCTGTGTCGACAATTTCCGCGCCCCCAGGCCCCAACGTCTCCTCCAGCACATCGAGAAACACCCTCACGCTGGCCGGCATCAGCTTGCGCGCAGGCATCAGCACATAGACCTTGAGCGGCGCAGACGAATAAGCAGGCAACACCCGCACCAGCCGCCCCTGGTCCAGTTCGTCCTGCACATAGCGCGGCGACAGCCGCGCCACGCCCAGCCCGTCCAGGGCGGCCTTGAGCCGGATCTCCGCGTTCTGCGTGCGCATGCGCGGCTCCACCGCCAGGCTCGCCACCTCCACGCCATCGCGCAGGAACTCCCAGCGCCGGTCGTCGGCATTGCCCAGCGTCGGCCAGCTCGCCAGATCCTGCGGCGTGCGCGGCAATCCGCGCGCGCGTATCAGCGCCGGCGAGGCAAAGAATCCGCGATCGATCAGCACCACGCGTTTGCTGGCGAAGGAGCTGTCGAGCAAGCCGGTGTGGGTCATCACGAACACCAGGTCGTAGCCCCGCTCGACCAGGTCGGGCTGCTCCCAGCTCACATCCACCTCGACGCGCAACTCGGGATGCAGCCGCAGCAGCCGCGTGAGGCTGGGCGACAGATGCAGCGAGCCAACCTCGTACGGAGTGGAAATGCGCAGGGTGCCGCTGACCTGCTCGCTAACGGACACCGCCTCGGCGCTGATTTCGCGCAGTTCGTTAAAGAGCGGGGCGACCCGGTCGTAGAGTTGCTGGCCCCGTTCGGTCACCCGCACGCGGCGCGTGGTGCGCTCGAACAGCCGCACACCGAGTTGCACCTCAAGCCGGGACACCGCCGCGCTGGCCGACGACTTCGGCACATCGGCCAGGTCGGCCCCTTTGGTAAAGCTCGCGCCTTCCACCACCCGGCAAAAAATCTCCCAGTCCTTCCATTCGATCGTCTTCATGCGCCAATCCCTTTTGCCGCCTTGGGCCGCCTTACGCGCGCCATCGGTCGTGCGCGTCAATGCGGGCGATTGTCCCATATGGCGAACAATGGTGCGCCGATGTCTCCTGCAAAAGCTTTCCTTGACAATTTACATCGTAAATATACACTGTAAAACATCATCGCCAGACCATCTGACGATATGCCTCAAAAGGCATACGACATCCATCGCAGCACAACTGACAAATGGCAAAGAACCTTACCCAGGATGAAATCGAAACCTTCAAGGCGCGCCTGTGCGCGGTGGCCGAACGCCGCTTTGCCGAAGGCGGCGTAGCCAGCGTGAGCATGCGCCAGCTCGCCGAGGAAATGGGCTGCAGCCCGATGACGCCCTACCGCTACTTCAAGGACAAGGAAGACATCCTGGCGGCCGTGCGCACGGCGGCGTTCGACCGCTTCGCCGCCGCGCTGGAAGCCGCCGGCGCCAGCGTCGGCGAGCCGCGCGAGCGGGCGCGCGCGGTGGGCGAGGCCTACCTCGCCTTTGCCTTTGCCGAGCCCAACGCCTACCGGCTCATGTTCGACATGACGCAGCCGGGCGGCGACCGCTATCCCGAGCTGGAACGCGCCGGCTCCCGCGCGCACCGCACCATGAGCGCGCACCTGGAGACCATGGTGGAGCGCGGCCTGATCCACGGCGACCCGCAGGTGCTGAGCTATGTGATCTGGGCCTCGATCCACGGCCTGGTGATGCTGCACCTGGCCGGCAAGCTGCCCGGCGGGCCCGGTTTCCGGGCCATCCATGCCGAGATGATGCGGCTGCTGGCGCAAGGCATGCGCGCGCCCATCCCCGAAACCGGCGTCGAAAACGAATAAGCGAATAACGCAACAAGTAACGAAGCCAGCAACGAACCCGGCCCCCCGGCTACGCTGGAGCCAACCCCGCAGCAGACAACAAGGAGCACGAGATGAGCCAGCCGTTCCCGTCATCCCCCTATCTCAGCGGCAACTTCGCCCCCATCCTGATGGAGTGCGACGCGCCCGATCTGCCGGTGCTGGGCGAGCTGCCGCGCGCGCTGCGCGGCACGCTCTACCGCAACGGCCCGAACCCGCAATACGCGCCGCGCGACGCGCAGTACCACTGGTTTATCGGCGATGGCATGGTGCACGCCTTCCACATCGAGAATGGCCGCGCGCGCTACCGCAACCGCTGGGTGCGCACCAACAAATTCCAGCGCGAGCAGGCTGCCGGTCATGCGCTGTTCGGCAGCTGGGGCAACCCCGCCACCACCGACCCTTCGGTGCTTGGCCAGAACGACGGCGTGGCCAACACCAATATCCTCTGGCACGCTGGCCGGCTGCTGGCGCTGGAAGAAGCCGACCCGCCGGTCGAAATGGACAGCGAGAGCCTGGCCACGCGMGGCGACGTCGACTACGGCGGCAAGCTCAAGGGCGCCATGACCGCGCACCCCAAGGTGGACCCGGTCACCGGCGAGATGGTGTTCTTCGCCTATTCCGTCGATGGCCCTTTCACGCCCGGCATGCGCTACGGCGTGGTGGACCGCAACGGCCAGTTGCAGCGCCTCGAACGCTTCGAAGCGCCGTTCCCCAGCATGGTCCACGATTTCATGGTGACGCAGAACCATGTGCTGTTTCCCATCCTGCCGCTCACCGGCAGCATGGACCGCGCCATGCGCGGCGAGCCGGCCTATGCGTGGGAGCCGGAGAAGGGTTCGCACATCGGCATCATGCCGCGCAACGGCGGCACCGCGCAGATGCGCTGGTTCCGCGGCGCCGCCTGCTATGTGTTCCACGTCATGAACGCCTGGGAAGCCGGCAACAAGATCATCGCCGACGTGATGCAGTACGAGAGCGCGCCCCTGTTCAATCCGGGCGCCAATGGCGAAGGTGCGCGCCTGTGCCGCTGGACCTTTGACATGGCCGGGAAGTCCGACAGTTTCACGCGCGAGTACCTGGACGACATGCCGGGGGAATTCCCTCGCTTCGATGAGCGCTTCGCCACGCTGCCCTACCGTCACGGCTACTTCGCGTTCCGCCAGCACGAGAGCAGCGCGCGCGGCAGCTATGACAGCCTGGCGCACATCGACCTGCGCAGCGGCAAGCGCGCGGTCCATGTGCTGCCGCAAGGCGACGCCATCTCCGAGCCGGTGTTCGTGCCGCGCGCGGCCGACAGCGCCGAAGGCGACGGCTGGCTGCTGGCCACGGTCTACCGCGGCGCGCAGGCGCGCAGCGACCTGGTGGTGCTGGACGCCGGCGCGGTGGCCGACGGCCCGATCGCCACGGTACAGCTTTCGCACCGCGTGCCATTCGGCTTCCACGGCAACTGGCACGGCGCGGACTGAGCCGGCGCCTTGGCGCTTCTTTGCCTCACTGTTCATTCACGCAAGACGGCACGACACGCATCGTGCCGCATCACGACACCAAGGAGACCAGCATGGGAATGCTGACCGGCTTTGCCCCCTTCATCGCCTTCTTCATCGCCATGCGGCTGGCATCCCCGCTGGCTGGCCTGGCCTCGGCCTGCGCGGTCTCGCTGTTCATGTGCCTGCGCATGTGGCGGCGCGGCGAATCGCTAAAGGTGCTGGAAATAGGGAGCCTTGCCTTGTTCGCACTGCTGCTGCTCTATACCTTCATGGCGTCGCCCCAATGGACAGTGGCCACGGTGCGGCTCGCGGTGGATGCCGGCCTGTTTGCCATCGTGGCGATCTCGCTGGCGATCGGACGCCCGTTCACGCTGCAATATGCGCGCGAGCGCGTGCCACAGGAATACTGGAATGCGCCGCGCTTCCTGGCGGTGAACCGCCACATCACGCTGGCGTGGGCCGTCGCGCTGGCGATCATGGTGGCCGCCGACGCGTCGGCGGAATATGTCAGCGCGATCCCGTTGTGGATCGACATCGCGGCCACCGTGGCCGCCTTCGCCGGCGCCGTGATCTTTACCGTGCGCTACCCGGCGGCGGTACGGCGCGCGGCGGAGGCCGCCGCGGCGGGGCAGACACGGGCGTAGGAACAAGCGCTAGCTTCGGATTCCGTCGTGCCGGGCAAAACCGTTGGCTTCGCTTCCCGTGGCTCCTGGCCAGACCGCCCCTCACTCCAACCCTCTCCCCATGAGGGGAGAGGGCGTGAAGGCCTTCGTCATCGCGGGCGGCTTTGGCGCATCCTGGCCGCTTCGTTCGGTGCGTTGTGCATCAGGTTTCCTGACTTCCGGCTTTCAAGGCGCCCAGCCCGTCTTCTATCTCCTGCTGGAATGCTGGCCATAGCACCTGGAAGCTATCGAGTCCCTCGCTGCGAACCACTTGCCGCATGCCGTTACAGAGTTCTGCCAGGGTCGCATTTCCCACCAGTGCGAAGCCACCGCTCAGCGAGTGCAGTGCATTGAGGACTGCGCCGGCGTCGCCCGCATGCAAGGCATCCGCAATCGCCGCCGTTGCCTCCCGCGTAGCGGAATGCATCGCCTCGCACACCTGCGGGGTGATCGGCAATTCCGCCGGCGTCTTGTCGCTATCCGGTTCTCTTCTAGGGCTTCTACCGGCACGCGCCCGCAGGACACGCTCCAGCACCGCGAGCGGCAAAGGCTTGTTCAGCACGGTGGAAATGGACGCTTCCAGACGGCGAGCCGCGTCTTCCGGCATGCTATGCGCGCTCATCGCTACAACCGGCAAGCCTGGGTACTGCTGCCGGATGGCAGATGCCAGTGCATAGCCATCCATCACCGGCATGCCGATGTCCGTCAGCACGATGTCATATTGACTGTGCGCAAGCGTCTCCAGTGCCTTCGCGCCATGTTCGACAATCGTCGCGTCAAAGCCGAGCTGTTCGAGCTGGTCGGCCAGCATGGCACGGGTTGCCGGGTGGTCTTCCGCGACAAGCACCCGGATGGGCGGCTCGCCGGCATCGGACTCCACCGCACTTGCGGCATCCGATGCCTTGGCCGACGTTGCGCCGCCGTCCTGTGACCCGTGCGAAGGCGCCTCCGTCCGTTGCAATGGCCACCTGACCGTGAACGTGGTGCCCCGCCCCGGCGTGGTGTCGACGGAAATATGGCCTTGCACTGCCTCCACGATGCGCCGGCACAGCGGCAGCCCGAGGCCAGTACCTCCGTAACGTCTGTGGATAGAGCTGTCAGCCTGCGTATAGAGCGCAAACAGCGTTGGTACAACGGCCGGATCCATCCCGATACCGGTATCCGCAATCTCGAATTGCACTTCGGATACCTCGTTGTCTTGCACGAAGCCGGCGCGAATTGCCACATGGCCTGATTCCGTAAACTTGATCGCGTTGCTGACCAGGTTGGCGATCACTTGCCGGATCCGGGTCGGATCGCCGAGGAAGTGGCCGGCGGCGCCCGGCGCGATTTCGCAAGTCAGCGCCAGGCCCTTGGCCTCCGCCAGCGGCGCGAACGTGTCGCGCACGTCTTGCAGCAACTGGTCGCAACGGAAAGGAATGGATTCGAAGGTCAGCTGCCCCGCTTCGACCTTGGAAACGTCCAGCACGTCATTGATGATGCGAAGCAGCGAAGCGGACGAAGACTCGACAATCTCCAGCCTACGCCGCTGGCCGGCAGGCAACGGTGAGCGCCCCATCAGTTCCAGGCTGCCGATCATCGCATTCAGCGGCGTACGGATCTCGTGGCTCATGGTGGCAAGGAACGTGGATTTCGCCTTGTTGGCCTGGTCGGCCGCCTGGCGCGCCTCCCTGAGCTTCTGCTCCGTTTTCTTCTGCGCGCTGATGTCAAGCAGCGCGCAAAGCACTGCCGCTTCCCCTCGATACTTGACATGGGTGAAATTCACCAGCAGATGCGTCAAGGCCTGTGTGTCCGCCCCAAGGGTCAACTCCTGGCCAATCAACGGCCGGATCCGGTTTGGACGCTCTTCCGACGCACGGCGATAGAGTTCCCACAGCCGCTGGTTCAGCGGCGGCGCGCTGACCTGCTCGGCATATCGGGCCATCACGTTGTTGTCCACGATCACGCGGCCATCGCCATGCGCAAGCAGGCTAAGGCCCACGGGCGCCGTATGGATCAGCGCGCGGTTGAGCTTCTGGCTCTCCTTCAGGCGCACTGCGCGCTCGTAGGCCGGCATGAGGATCTTGCGGCGATAGATGGCAATGCGGATCCACAGCAACAGCCATCCCACCACGGCAAGGGCGCCGATCGTCAGCAGGCGATACTTGAGGCCGGCCAGGATTGCGTAAGGGCTATAAGCGTAAATGAGGGTCCAGTCCGTCCCCGGAATGCGCTCACTGACCTTGAAGATGCCATCCCTGAAGGTCTGTTGCACGCCCGGCCGCGCCGCAGCGACATGCGCGGCTGCCACACGGTTGATGAAGGCGCTCCGATCGCCGTCGGGCGTCAACAGTACCTTGCCGCGCCGGTCGAGAATGGCGAACTCGCCCCCATGGAACGGATTCTGCAGGCCATTCAGGAACCGGCCCGGACGCCTGCTGGCAACGACGATGCCGAGCGGCCTGCGATCGCTGTCGAACAGGAACTGTGCGAAGCGGACCATCAGCTCACCCGATAGCGGATCAAATTGCGGCGCCATCCAGACCACGTCCGCCGGCGCGGCTTCGGGATGCGCTACAGCAGCCTGCGTGAGGCTGACGACGTCCGGCCAGGCCTCCCTGAACAACCGGAGCGCATCGGGCAGCCGTGACGACGGTACAGCGTAGCCGCTTCCCGACCGGAGCAGCGTAGCCAGGAAATCCCCCTGTACTGAATAGAAATAGGTGTTCGCGGAAAGCTCGGGAGTCCGCGTCAGCACGATACTGGACTTGAGCTGTTTCTCCACCATTGCCAGCAGTGGCAGGAAGCTCGATGCTGGCCGGACGTCGGTGACCTCGGTGGCCACGGCATAGATGCGGCGGCCCGAATCCTGGCTGATCCACAGTTGACCGTTATGCGAAAGGTACTGTTCGCGCAAGGCTGCCGACGGTTGCCCCTGGCTATCCCACACGCCTTCTGCATAGCCCGTGCCCCGCTTCAGGACCGCGCCGGCCCCTGTCATGCTGACAAGGAGCCTGGATTCCTGCGTCAGAAAGCTGGCGCGTGCGGCCGCATTGTAGTCACTGGCCGCCATCCACACGGCCAACACCGAGCACAGCAGGATAAAAGCCGATAATGCGGCACCACCTCCGTACAGCAGGGCAAGCTGACGCCGCTTCATCAACTCGGGATTGAAGTCGCGGCGGCTGCGCATGCTGCGGTGCCTGACAAGGCGTTTCAGTTTCATGGCGAAATTGACATCACGTGGCGCGCTCGCATCACGCTTGCTCCGGGCCGTCTTCCGGCTCCTGCTGCGTTTCGTTGCCGGCGTAACGGATCAGGTCCGCATCGCGCGTGACCCCAAGCTTTTTCATGGCCGCGACCTTCTGCGCGCTGATGGTCTGCTTGCTGCGATGCAGTTGGGCGGCGATCTCGCCCACTTTGTAGCCCGCGCGGAACAATCTCACGATTTCCGCCTCGCGGACACTCAGCTTGCGAGTACCGTCCGGGGACTCCTGATCTTCGAGCAAGGACACAACGGTGGGCGACAAGTACTGCCCACCGGTATGGGCGGCATGCACAGCGGTGACGATATGCGCCATTGCATCGGATTTGCTCAGGATGCAAGTCACGCCAAGCTTCTGGATGGCACGCAGCACCGCGGGATCATCCACCATGGTGATGGTCACGATGCGGACCTCGGGATACCGCCGCAGGATCATCGAGATAAGTGCCTGTCCGTCGCCGTACTTGCCATCCGGCATGACATAGTCGAGAACCAGGACGTCGCACTGCTGCTGACTCAGGGCGTCAATCAGCTCCGTGGAACTTGAGGCTGTCCCCGCCACCTGGATTCCGCTGACCCCCTGCAGCGAATGGGCAATGCCAAGCAACGTGACAGGGTGGTCGTCCGCGACCACGACACGCAAATGAAAGTCATCCATCGAGCCCACGCTTGTAGAAAGTTGCACAAGACCCCCGGGGTGCGAATGGCAAATAGCGCAAGCTCACCACAAACAACAGTTGTCAGGCCGCACAGCGGCAGCGCTTAAATCCAACACAAAATGATACTTATAGATCACTATTAGTCCGCCGATGTGCGAATAGGGTCATACCAATGGTATCCGATCCCCGTCAATGGCCACTTCCTCGCGACGAGGGGTAAGGTTAGCGCTTCGCTCGTTCATTCATTCGGTAAGTAAGTACCTAGTCACCCCCTCAATTCAGACTCGTCCTATTCTGAAATGCCGGCCATCCTCGTATCCTGTCGGTATGAAAGGATCTCTCAATTCCCTCGCGCTTCATCAAGCCCAGGTTCATGGCAACCCAATGCACGGTTGTGGCGCACGCACCCACGCCAGGCCTTGCGGTATGGGCGGCGCGAGCCGTCATCGCATCCTGGTCGTGGAAGAGAGTCCGCAGCACCTTTCCGCCACGATGCAAATGTTCGCCTGCCAGGGCCGGCATCATGTCGAAGGCTACATTGACGGAGCCAAAGCCTTGCAGCGCCTGGGCGAGTGCGCCTTCGACCTGATTGTCACCGGCCTCAATGTAGCCGGCGTCGACGGCATCCAGATCATCCAGAGCCTGCCTACGTCGCCGTTCGCACCGGCCCTGGTGGTCACCAGTGCCGCATCGGAGCCGATACTGGTCGGCGCCCGCAAGGTCGCCGAATCGCGGGGCATAGCGGTGATGGCTACGTTGCCGAAGCCGCTCGCCCAGGATGCCGTGAATGCAGCCCTCGACACATATATCGGGAGTGTCAAGCATGCACATCCCGTCCGTTCCGGCAACATCCCGGATTTTCAGCGCGATACCCTGATCTCCGCGATGGAAAACGGCGAAATGCAGGCCTGGTTCCAGCCAAAATACGCGCTGGCCGAAAACCTGGGCCACGCCGCGGAGGCGTTGGTGCGTTGGGAGCATCCGGAATTCGGGCTGCTGCTGCCCGGCGCCTTCATGCCCGACATTGAGCGTGAAGGGCTTGAGGCCCACCTGCTGCAAACCATGCTGGCACAGACACTCGCCGCACAAAGGCAGTGGAGCGCATCCGGCCACGATATTGCCGTCTCCGTGAACCTCACGACAAAGCTGCTCGACGACCCGGATCTTCCCGATCGATTGCACGCGCAGGTGAAAGCATGCAACGGCAACCCGCGTCTTATCGGTTTCGAGTTGACCGAAGACACCATGGAAGCGCAGGAAAGCAACTACTACGCTGGCGCATGCAGACTGCGCATGCACGGCTTTGGCCTGGCGCAGGATGATTTCAGCAGCGGTTTCAGTTCGTTCTACAGACTGGTGGCGACGCCCTTCACGGAACTGAAGCTGGATCGGTCCATGGTGAAAGACGCCATCATGATCGATGCCTTTCGTGCCGCCCTTTCGAGCGTAGTGCGGCTTGGACGCGAAATGGGCCTGACCGTCGTCGCCGAAGGCGTGGAAACCGAAGCCGAACTGCGCATTGTCCAGGAGGCCGGCTGTCACAGAGCCCAGGGCTTTCTGATATCGCCCGCGATCCGGCAGGATGCAATAGTCCGCTTCTTCTCCGCAGGCTGATGGCCGCCCGCCGTCCTGTCGTCCTGCGCCACTTTGCAATTTGACCTGAAGCGGATCGCCGTGATTCGCGACGAAACATGGTGTGGCCCCTCTCTCAGCGCCTTCGCTTTCGCATAGGCAACCGCGCTCCCCTGCCCCCCTTCCCCGCCCCCGGGCACGAGGCTCTGCGGCATGCGCCGCCCCCCCCAGCAGGCGAGCTCGGCGCACCCTCATTGACATGGCAAGTGGCGTGTCCCAAGCCCCCAAATGCTCCCGCTTCGACCTTGATCCGCTCCTGTTTCCCGCGAGCTCGCGCCGGCATCGCCGGGCATGCCTGCGCGGCCTGCCCAGGCTGGGATGCCGCAAGATCCAAAGTGTGAACAATTCTTAAAATTAGGACTCGTCCTATTAAGTAGCGTGAATTTCGTACTTGTCCCATATTTTTGGGATCGAAAATCGGACATCATATACATATTGCAAGCCCACCCACCTACACCGTTACAGGGGATGACTATTTAATCTGCAGAAAGGCGCCAAGGTTAATATGCGTAAATTTAATATAAGCGTTGTTCTGGCTGACGACACTCCATTGATGCTGAGTGGCCTGAAATGCGCGCTGAATTCAATTTCGAAGATATCCATCTTGGCTTCGTGTGAAACGTCGCAAGAACTATTTAATACACTATCCGACATCCAGTGTGATGTTGTTATTACGAATTACGCGATTCGCGGAAGCGAATCTGGCGATGGGCTGGCTTACCTCTCTCGTCTTCGGCGTCTTCACCCAAATGTGAAAATTGTCGTCCTGACGAGCTACAAGCAGCCCGCCATTATCAAGTCTGTATTGTCCCTTGGCGTCTCCGCAATTGTAGGGTGGCAAGACGATGCAGCAGAGATAATCACCGCAATTCTTGTCAGTTCATCTGGCGGCGAATATGTTTCTTCGCAGATCCGTGCGGCGTTATCTTGTTTTGAGTCCGATATCGAACAATCGCAACCGCTTTCTCCCCGCGAATCGGAGGTGATGCGCCTCTATATCTCCGGGATGACCGTCGGTGAAATCGCAGCCCTGCTCAAGAAGGGCAAGCAGACAATAAGCTGCCAGAAGATGAGCGCCATGCGAAAGCTCGGAATAAAGAGCAATGTCGATCTCATCAGATATGGCATTGACAGCAGTGTCGGCCAGCAGCATTGATGAATCGTAGTCGCAGAAGCCAATCATCATCTTCTGGCTGACTTCCCTGATACGGGGTCGCCCACGGTACCGGCTGTGAGCCACTCTGTACCGAGGCACGTCTCATAACAGAGTGCGTAGTCTCGACCATGCCTGAATGCAAAGCCATTCACTCGCAGCACCGCTGACTGGCTCCGCATATCAAGCGTTATTTGCAACCATTTTTTGCAACCTCCGAAAGGAAACCTAAATGAAAACGAAAATCCTGGCAATCACCCTGGCAACCGCTGGCCTGATGACCGCAGCCGGTTCGGCGCAAGCTGCCGATGGCACGATCAACTTCACCGGCAGCGTGATCGCTTCCACCTGCAAGATCAATGGCGGCACCAACGACCTGACCGTGGCGCTGCCGCGCGTGGGTACCAACACCCTGTCCAAGGCGGGCGCCACTGCCGGCCGTACGCCGTTCGTCCTCACGCTGACGGGCTGCAGCGTCGCCAAGGATGCACCCACCAAGGTCTCGGTTTCCTTCGAACCCGGCACGACCGTCAACGCCGACACGGGCCGTCTGAAGCTGCAAGGTACCGACGCCGCTACCAACGTGGAAATCGGCCTGCTGAACGATCAGTCCGCGCCGATCAAGGTGGGTGCAGCCAGCGCCGACCAGAACTCGCAGGTCGTGAACATCGATTCCACCAGCGGTGGCGCGAAGATGAGCTACGCCGCCGAATACACGGCGACCGGCGTGTCGACGGCGGGTACCGCGAACTCGTTCGTGCAATACACCCTGATGTATCCCTAAGCGCGAAGACGGATCCCTGATTTCCGGGGATTGATCGTACCAGCTTTGCAAGCCGCCCGACCCGAACGGGTCGGCGGCTTGCGACAGGAGGTATAACTCAAAGGACAGTCATATGAGACACAGCATTCCGAAGTTACTGACGGCGATGGCGATTGCGTCCGCATCGATTGTTTCCGCATCGATTGCGACATCGGCCAATGCCACGGTCGTCGTGTCTGGAACCCGCCTGATCTTTCCCGCGGAAGAGCGGGAGATGACCATCAAGCTCACGAACGATGGCAAGCTCCCTTCGCTGGTTCAGGCCTGGATCGATAAGGGAAACGGCAATGAAAATGAAACGCCGGACAAGATCGATGTGCCGTTCACGCTCACACCGACCATGTTCCGGGTCGAGCCAGGCAAAGGCCAGACCCTGCGTGTGATCCATACCAACGAGCCGATGGCGACTGACAAGGAAACGCTGTTTTGGCTCAACGTACTGGACGTTCCCCCGAAACCGAGCGCCGAAGATGAGCGCAACCTGCTCCAGGTCGCCTTTCGCACACGGATCAAACTGATGTACCGGCCGACCGGCTTGCCCGGCAAAGCCGAGGAAGCCCCCGCCCAGCTCAAATGGCAGCTCACCAGGGGCGCAAGCGATCAGCAGTATGTCTTGAAAACCGTCAACCCAACCCCTTATGTCGTCAGCCTCGGCAGCGTCCAGTTGAAGATGGGTGGGAAGACACTCGATGCCGGCATGGGCCATGTGCTGCCCGGCGCGTCGCAGACCTTCCCGGTCAAGGGGCTGGAATCGATGCCCACCACGGAAGCGACAGTCGAGTTCAGCAGCATCGACGATTGGGGCGGCAGCAGGAATGCCCAAATGCCCGTCGTCACCGACCTCCGGTAGTAGCCTGGCCGGTCAGCACGTCATCACCAGCCCCACTGCTGGGGCACCAGAAATCTCTCACAAGTAGCCGTTGCGCATCCGTGTGCCACGTACGCATGTCGGGCGGCAAGATCGGACCCTAGCTCTGATGTCGTGGTCCGATCCATGATCGCCTGAAGTTTTCCTCCCGGAGTGTTTTGTATGCCGCCGATTCAGCGTCCGAATTCCGATATTGGTCACATGCCGCAGCTGCGGCCAATATGCGCGTTGCTGCTGACCAGCCTGGCCGGCTGGCAGAGCAACGCGCACGCGGACGGCGGAACTCCGGAGGCGCTGCAGGTCGCGCAAGTCGAGTTCGAGGGCGGCTTTCTCAACAACAGCGCCGGCACCGTTGACCTGTCGAAGTTCCAGCGCGCCAATGTCGTCCAGCCGGGCACGTACAGTGTCGACCTCTATGTCGAGCAGAACTGGGTGGGGCGCGCGAGCGTTCCGTTCAAGGCCGTGCCCGGTACGGCGGATGCCCAGCCTTGCTTCAACGAAGCGCTGCTGAAGCAGGCCGGTGTCAATCTCGGCAAGTTGCCTCACCATGTGAAGGTCTCGCTCGCCGAGCCCGATGCATGCATTCGTCTCGGGCAAGCCATTCCGGACGCGAGCACCAGTTTCGATTTCAGCGAACAACGGCTCACGCTCAGCATTCCGCAGGTTTCGCTCGTGCGTAACCCGCGCGGGTACGTGAGCCCGGATCAATGGGATCAGGGCGTTCCCGTCGGGATGCTCGGCTACAACCTCAACGTCTACAGCACCAAGAACCAGGGCAGCAACACCCAGACACAGGGATATCTCGGCCTGAACACAGGCATCAACCTGGGGCCCTGGCATTTCCGTCACGACGGGTCGTACAACTGGGATGACAAAGGACGCCAGAAGTACCAGAACGTTGCAACCTATGTGCAGCGGAGTCTGCCGTCGCTGTCGTCGCAGCTCGTCATCGGCGAATCCTATACCTCGGGCGAGCTGTTCGATTCCACCCAGTTCCGCGGGGTGCGCGTCTACTCGGACGACCGGATGCTGCCGGATTCGTTGCGCGGCTACGCGCCGGTCGTGCGCGGCGTGGCCAAGAGCAACGCGCGGGTCACGATTTCGCAGAACGGCGTCAAGCTCTACGAAACCACGGTCGCACCGGGCGCGTTCGAAATCGACGATCTTTACCCGACCGGGTACGGCGGCGACCTGAACGTTTCCGTCACGGAAGCGGACGGCGTCGTGCATTCGTTCTCCGTGCCGTACGCGGCGGTGCCGCTTTCGCTGCGTCCCGGCACCAACCGCTACAGCGTGGTGGCGGGAACGGTGCGCAATCAGCAGAGCTCGAAGAATCCCCTCTTCACCCAGGCCACCTGGCAGCGCGGCTTCACCAACCTGCTGACCGGCTATGGCGGTATCACCGTGGCCGAAGGCTACGTGTCCGTGATGGGCGGCGGCGTGCTGAACACCTCGTTCGGCGCAATGGGGGCCGACATCACGCAGGCACGCACCTTGATTCCGGGCGTGAAGCGGTTCGACGGCTCCAGTGTGCGGGTGAGCTATGCGAAGAACGTGGTGCAAACCGGCACCAACGTTTCGATTGCGGCTTACCGCTATTCGACAGCCGGGTATTTCGGCCTCAATGACGCCATGCTCGCACGCGAGCAGGCCGAACGCGGCAACTCGATCGACACGGTATGGCGGCAGCGCAATCGCGCATCGCTGACGCTCAACCAGCGCCTAGGCGAGCGCGGCGGTAACCTCAGCGCGACCGCCTCCACGGCAACGTACTGGAACCGCAGCGGTTCGGACGTGAATTATTCGGTGGGCTACAGCAATGCCTACAAGAATATTTCCTACAGCGTTTCGGCAACGCGCCAGCGCAGCCCGAGCGGCGGCATGAGCACGCAGTACTACGTCGGCGTGACGATTCCGCTGGGCCGCAAGACCCCCGTGACGGTGTCGGGCAACATGGTGCACGACAGCAACGGGAGAACCCAGCTGCAATCGTCGCTCTCCGGTTCGGCCGGCCTGGACAACAATTTCTCCTACGGCCTGAACGCCAATCACTCGTCCGGAGACGGCAGCTCGACGACCAATGGCGGCGCCAACGTGATGTATCGCGCGCCGGTCGCCGAGCTCAGCGCCAGTGTCAGCGGCGGCGCGGATTACCAGCAGGCCTCCGTGTCGGCGCGCGGCGCCATGGTCGCGCATAGCGGCGGGATCACGCTGTCGCAGCCGCTGTCGGAGACGTTCGCGATCATCGAAGCGCCGGAAGCGGCCGGTGCGCGCGTGACCAATGCATCGGGCGTGCGGGTGGACAGCCGGGGCTACGCGATCGTGCCGTACCTCACGCCGTTCAATATGAACATGATCGAGCTGGATCCGAAGGGCTTGTCGACCGACGTCGAGCTCAAGGAGACCAGCCAGCGCGTAGCGCCGCTGGCGGGATCCGTCCCGCTGCTGAAATTTGCCACGGAGTCCGGGCGTTCCGCCCTGATCCGGTCCCGGCGGCCGGACGGCTCGCCGCTGCCCTTTGGCGCAACCGTGCTCAACGAGCAAGGGAAAGAGGTCGGCTCGGTCGGCCAGATGGGCAAGATCTTCGCGCGCGGCCTGGAGTCGCAGGGCGAGCTGACCGTCAAATGGGGCAAGGACAAATCGGCGGTGTGCCATGTCCCCTACAAGCTGCCGGAGCGGAAGAAGCAGAAGGGGCTGCAGCCGCTGCAGCGCATCGATGCGGCATGCGCGGACGGAGCAGAAAAGCCGTCCTATGCGGTGAACCGGCCGAATCGCTAAGAAAGAGGTTTGGATGTGCAGGACGCTGCGCGATGTGGGGGCTACGCGCGCAGCGAGATCTTAGGGATCCATCAATATTCAAAGACATACGATATCGACCCTGATGAATTGGTGGAATTGGCCTCGCTGGGCCGCATCTGCATTTGATGCAGCGCGAAAAAATTAAATTAGCAATTAAAAAACCAATTGCGAAATACAAACAACATATCACGTTGGAACAGCGATGAAAAATCTTACCAGCTATATCAATAAACATATCAATAGCCATATCAATATACCGATCTTGCGTCGGTATTTGATGGCATGCCTTGGCACCCTGACGCTAGGTGCGACACTTCTGCCAAACTCCGCGCACGCCGCCTCCTGCAGGACAAACCCCTCTGGCTACCTGATCCGTCCCTCCTATCCAAGTTCCATCAGTACTTCGCGAGATGCTGTCGTCCCGGGCATTTTGCTGCCGTCAAGTGCAATGGGAGCGGAAATAACTGGCTGGTTTAAGGGTTGTACCGTAGATACGCTAACGTCGACGCCCCTGGGAATTTTGGTCCCCGGCGTTACGTTCCGAAAGGGGGAATTCACCTATCCCGTTTATGAAACGGGAATTCCCGGCATCGGCTACGCAATGGAGGCGATCCGAGGCAATTGGGCGCCTCTGTCTAATTTAAGGCCCGTAGGCCCGGGACCTACGGTACTCCTTCCAAACGTCATTACGGAAACGGATCCCACTCACAGAGTGTACCTGGTCGCGACCGGTTCGCTTGTCACCGGCACCTACAGCGTTCCTTCGCAAAGGATAGCGCAATTGCGGGCGACGACCCAAGGGGTCCCAGTCGACTTCGACCCTCCGTTGTACGCACAGTTGGGGCCGCTGAATATCAATGTGACGGCACGGGCGTGCGCTGTGACCTCCGGCGCGAACAATGCTGTCACGATGCCCACCTTGCTGGTACATAGCCTGAAAACGGTCGGCGCCGTGTCGGATGCATCGGCCTCTTTCTCCATCGCGGTGAAATGCGACGCCAACCTGGGGTTGTACGCGACGGTCACTGATGCCTCCGATCCTACCAATACCAGCAATACGCTGACGTTAGCCAGCAATTCCACCGCATCCGGCGTGGGCATTCAGATGTTTCGGTCGGGCAAGACGACGCCGCTGTTGTTCGGCCCGGATTCGTCGAAAAAGGGAAACACCAACCAATGGTTCATCGGCAACGCGTCGGCTTCGGGCAGCACCTTCACCATTCCCATGGTTGCCAAGTATGTGAAGACCCTTCCGGTCATCAAGCCTGGCTCGGTCAGCGCGCGCAGCACGATTACGTTCTCGTATCAGTAGTGCAAACCAGATTTCGAAAGAGATGCGATGGATTTTTCGGCCGCACAGGCGGCCCGCACGGTGAGATGGAAACATGCACCCGATGACGTATTCCGATGTTCGGCTGGCATTGGAATACTTTGGTGGATCCACCGCGCATCTGGCAAAGGGATTTATTATGCTATTTAAAATGACTTCGCGCGCTCTAATCCTGGGCGTCATGTTTTTTTCTGAATCAGCGTTTGCTGATTGTTGGATCTCTACACCGACCAGTCAGGCACAGGCAAAACTTCCGCCCTCGCTCAGCACTGTTCGAGATTCGGTAGCCTCGGGGATTCAGTTTCCGTCATCGACTGCCGGATACGCCGGTCACAGTGTCAGCAGAACCAGCGATTGCAATTTCGATGAAATCATCGTAACGCCGCTCGGGAAAGTGGTTCCGGGTGCGACGTTTAAAGGCGAGAGGGGCAGCGCTGCTGTATTTGAAACCGGAATTCCCGGAATAGGTTATGCACTGGAAACGAAAAATGCCAACACGCCTTATGACCCTATTGGATCTGGGCCAACTGTACTTCCACCCGGCCCCCCCGGCTCTGGCGCTTGGGGTTACTACCACCGGGTGACTCTCGTCGTAACTGGTGCTATCGAAACGGGAACCTATAGTGTCCCGGCTAAAAACATCCTGACCATCAGCGCCATGCTGGGTGGAGCTGTCGTATCGAATACGCCGGCGGCAAGTATGGCCGCATTGAGCATTGCCGTTACGGCAAGAACATGCAAGATCACGTCCGGCGCGACCAACACGGTCGTTATGCCGCAGTTGGTGACGTATAGCCTGAAAGCGGTAGGCGATGTCTCTGCCGCCAAATCGACGCCGTTTTCGTTGGGACTCCAATGCGATGCGAACCTCAGTGTCTATGCAACGTTGACGGATGCGACCAATCCCGCGAATACCGGCAATGTCCTTAGCCTTGCAAAGAATTCGACGGCATCTGGCTTGGGTATTCAAATCATGAAGCAAGGCACGACCAGTCCATTGAATTTTGGGCCGGATTCATCGGCCAAAGGCAATACCAATCAGTGGCTGGTCGGTAAATCCGGGACATCCGCTAGTGTCATCAAGGTGCCCTTCGAAGCGCGCTATATCAAGACGGAAGAGACGATCAAGCCGGGTACCGTGAGTGCGCTCAGCACGATTACGTTCTCGTACCAGTAGCGCCAGCCGATTGCCTCGCACTTCATGCCATGCCCGGCCGCCCTCCCGGCTGGCCGTTAGCAAAACGTCATAAGGAGAATCAAGATGCCACGACAGCAACGCGTTGTTCAGAAGAGCGCCGTGCGGTGTCGCCGGGCAATACTTGGAATTGGCTGCACCGCAGCGTTTGCCCTTCCTGTTTCGGAGGCACTGGCGAGCTGCACGCTCGTCACCAGGGCCGGACCTGTCGAGTATCTCGAGGTCAGGCTCCCCGCCTGGTCGCCCTCCTCGTTTGACCCCACGGTTCCAGACGGGACGGTTCTTTTTTCCGAAGAGGGGACGGCAACCGGGCCCAGTGGCGACCTTAACTGTACATCCCTGATTGGCACGGTCAAATACGAGGGAAAAGGGGCTCCAGGGGCCTTTAATACTTATGCCACCGGTATTCCCGGTGTCGGTGTGCGCATCCAAGGAGGATGGCCCGGATGGTGGCCGCAACAGCCCTATTTCCCAAAGAACGCGAGCACGTTCGTGGGAGGCGGGGAGTTCAAGGTGGAACTGGTCAAGACCGGCCCGATCACGGTGGCCGGGTCAATGTCGGGGGAAATCGGCACGACTACCGCGGCCGATCACGGCTTCGTCGTCCGGCGTGTCTTCATCAACGGTTCGCTCCCCATCAGGCCGCAAATCCCCGCATGCAGGGTGATGACGCCGTCCATCTCGGTGCCGCTCGGCCAGATTCCGATCCGCGCGTTCAAGGGCGTTGGCACGACCACCGACGCGCAGCCGTTCGAGATTCGGCTGCAGTGCTCAGGGGGGACTCAAGGAACGTCCACGCGGATGTATTTCACGATGACGGACGGCACCAACTGGTCGAACCGAAGCAACCTGCTGTCCCTGTCGCGTGACTCCAAAGCAACTGGCGTCGGCATTCAGGTGCTGCGCGGCACCGATAACAGCCTGGTCAGTTATGGCCCCGACTCCTCACAGAGCAACAATCCGAACCAGTGGTTCATCGGGCAGTTCGGCAATGTCCCGGTGACGATCCCGTTCAAGGCGCGCTACATCCAGACCGCCTCTACTGTGACACCCGGAGAGGCAAAAGGCTACGCCACGTTCACGATGAGCTACCAGTAATTGCGCGGCAGGCGGGCACGCTGCCGCGCCCTCCCGATTTCCGATTTCCGGTTCGCAACAACTTCACAACGACTTAAGGACTTTCAGATGCATTCGTCGAACACATGGCAGTTGTGGCAGCTCGCATCGAAGGGCAGCGGGTACTGCGCGCTGGCTACCGCGTCCCTGGCAAGCCTGCCGCCACAAATGCAGGCAATGGCGCAAGGCATAGCGGCCAGCCTCGTGCCGCGCGACCGCTACTCCGCCCTCAAGACCGCGCTTTTGGTCCATGTCACATTGGAGCTAAGAGATGAAGAACGCCCCGAAGCTGAACGCAGTGCCGTCGGCCGCGCGTTGCACTATCTGTACGCGCCCTGGAGTTCGCGAGTGCCCAAGTATCGCCATGTCGACTACACCAATCCCGTTGGCTATCGAAAGTCCGTGGCACAGGGATCGGCTGGCAGGCCCGCTTGATCCGTCTGGTTGCGCAGCTTCAACAGTTTATTGCGACAGCGGTCGACAGATGGCGCTCCGGCGACGCCACTGGTGGCGATCGCGCGCGTGGCCGTCCCGGCAGCCGTGCCCCGGCCCTCTGCAACCTGGCTTCATCAGATCGGCGGAGTCGTTCCCGGCGGCCCCATCGAGCTGCCCGCCAGACGCCGACGACGAAATGCTCGTCTTCGTCTTCGTCCTACATTGCATCGCATTTTCTAACTTGTCCGATTGTGTTCTCTTCCTAGGACACTCAGAATATTCCTGCTTCGCTTACGACAGCAGCGACACAACACACAAGACACAGCGACTGCCACCGGGCCCACCAAGCGGCTTCGGCATCGGCGGCTGGCATTTCCGCAACAGATCCGCGTCCATGTTCCAGACATGGACGCGCAGCATTGGCAGCATGACATCCTTCCGTAAGATCGGCGGCGCAGCAGCACTGCTCCTGCTTCAGATCTCTCCCGGCATCGCACAGTCCCTGACACCGCACGCGGCGGCCGAGACCAGCGAAGCGACACGCCGACAGGCGCAGCAGGTCGACGAGGCGCTCACACGCGCCGCGGCCGCGGCGCCCGTCCTGTCCGGTGGCGAGACTTCCCCGCACGCGATACTCGCCTTTCCCGCCGAGTCGCCGTGCTTCGGCATCTCGCGCCTTGAATGGAAGAACGCCGAGGCGTTCGCATGGCTCGTGCGCGCCGTGCAGGTGCAGGACGTGTGCATCGGATCCGAAGGGATCACGCGCCTGCGCGACCATCTGCGCTACCAGCTTATCGAGCGCGGCTACCTCACCACGCAAGTGCTGATTGGCCAGCAAGACGTGCGCACCGGCACGCTGGTGATCGAACTCGTGCCCGGCCGCATCGGCAGCATCGCCGAAACCGGCGACGCCCCGGGCCGCCGCCAGGCGGCGATGCCGATGGCCGAAGGCGATGTGCTCAACCTGCGCGATCTCGACCAGACACTGGAGAACATCCGCACCGTGGCCGGCGACGCATCGGTACGGATGGAGCTATCGCCCGGCAAGGAATTTGGCCAGACCGATCTCGCCATTCACCATGCGCCCGAGGTGCGCCGCTGGCGGGCCATCGTCACCGCCGACAACTCCGGCATCGACGCGACCGGCAAGAACCAGCTCGGCGGCGTACTGGTGGTGGATTCACCCCTGGGACTGTACGACCAGCTCATCGCTACCTACAACAATGACGCGCACTTCGGCAACCATGCCGTCGGCTCCCGCTCGATGGGCCTGCAATGGACGGTGCCGTATGGATATGGCTCCTTCTGGCTGGGCGCGAACCAGTACGATTTCCTGCAGACGGTGGCCACGAATGCCGGCGGCCTGCCCTACACGGGCCGCACGCGCACGTTCGAGGTGGGCGCCAGCCGCGTGGCTTACCGTACCGGCACGATGAAGGGCACGGTGCGCGCCAAGCTGTCGCGGCGATCGGACGATGTCTGGCTCAGCGATTGGCCGATCGGTGTGCAGACGCGCGACATCACCGGCTACACCCTCAGCTACTCCCACTATCAACGCTTGAGCCGCATGACGTTCACTGGCGGGCTCGGCCTGCGCGGGAGCATTCCCGCGTGGTCGGCCAACAGCGGCTATGTGAGCGGAAGAACGCAATGGAACGGCCGCTACAGCATCCTCAGCGCCAACGCGAGCGTCGACGCGCCCTTCTCTCTCGGCGGGCAGCGCCTGGGCTATCGCGCCAGCGTGAATGCGCAGGCCGCGCCGAATGCGATTCCAGCAACCGAAATGCTTTCGATCGGCAGCCGGTATACCGTGCGCGGCTTCGATGGCTCGCGCACCCTGGTGGGGCAAAGCGGATGGGTGCTGCGCAATGAAATCGCGGTGGCGATCGGGCGCACCGGGCAGGAAGCCTATATCGCGGCCGACACGGGCGCCGTGGGYGGCAGCGTGACGCGCGAACTGGCCGGGCGAACACTCGTTGGCGCCGCGCTCGGGGTCCGGGGCGCATACGGCAGGCTCGGCTACGACGTGTCGGTCGGCAAGCCGGTGGCCAAGCCCGCCGGGTTCGAGGCCGCCCGGACGACCGTGGCCGTGCAGATATCCATCACGCTCTGAATCCCGCATTGAAATTGATCCACAACCTGAAGGAGGAAGCCAACCACAGCCATCACTGAATCTCCCAAGCCCTGACCCGGCATGCCTGCACCGAACCCGGCACGGATCTCCGTATGCCGGTGGCTGCCGTCTCTCCTTACTTACCATGGTCCAAACGATGAAAAAGACATCCATGATTACCCGCGCGCCCCGCTGCAGCACCCTGCTGCGCGCTCTGTTGCTGGCCGCCCCCGCGCTGCACGCCTCCGTCGCTTCCGCGCAGATCAGCGCTGCGCCCGGCGGTCCGGCTATCGGCTCGACGTCCAACGGCGTACCGCTCGTGCAGATCAACGCGCCGAACGCCGCCGGCGTATCGCACAACCAGTTCCAGAACTACAACGTGGGCGCCAATGGCCTGGTGCTCAACAACAGCGCCAACGGCGCCGCCACGCAGATCGGCGGCAATGTCGCGGGCAATGCCGCACTCGCCAATGGCGCCGCCGGCGTCATCCTGAACGAGGTGGTCGGCAACTCCCGCACCATGCTGAACGGCACGACGGAAATTGCCGGGCAGCGCGCCGCGCTGATCGTCGCCAACCCGAACGGCATCTCCGTCGATGGCGGCAGCGTGCTGAACGCCTCCCGCGTCACGCTGACCACGGGCACGCCGACGCTCACCAGCGGCGGCTCCGTGTCCGGCTTCACGGTGGCCGGCGGCGACATCGCCATCACCGGCAGGGGGTTCGATGCCAGCACGGTGGACAAGGTCGACCTGCTGTCGCGCTCCATGAAGATCGACGCGGCGGTCCGTGCCAAGGACCTGATCCGCGCCGTGGCGGGCCGCAACGATATCGCCTATGACGGCGACCGTATCGATGCCGAGCAAACCAAGGGGACCGATCACGTGCCCGTGCACGCGATCGACGTGGCCGCGCTCGGCGGCATGTACGCGAACGCCATTTCGCTGCGCAGCACCGAAGGTGGCGCCGGCGTGAACATCGCCGGCAAGGTGCAGGCGCTCACGGGCGACCTGAAGATCGAGAAGACCGGCCTGATCATCACGACGGCGGATCAGGGCGGTGGGAAGGTCAGCGACGACAAGGCCGGCGGCGAAACGGTCGGCACCGAAGTCGCGCCTGGCTTCGTCGTAGCCGAGAAGGCCACCGAGGACAAGATCAGCGTAYGGGCCGGCGCGCAACTGCTGGCGGCGGGCGCCACCGATATCCGCTCGAACAGCGTGAACAATGCCGGCGCAATCAGCGGCAAATCCGGCGTCAAGTTCAAGTCGGCGGTGTTGTCCAATGACGGGACCATCTCGTCGGACGGTGACATCACGCTGAACACGGCCACGTTGCAGAACACGAAGACCATCAAGGCCGGCGGCGCGCTGTCGGCCGATACTTCCACCATGGGCAATGGCGCTGGCGGCACGATGGAATCGGAGCGGGACCTTTCGGTAAAGGCGGCAACCCTGACTAACGATGGCGTGATCCGCTCCAACACCGGGAACCTCAACGTAGATGGCACAGCCACCAATAACAAGGGTACGCTCGCCAGCGTGACCGGCACCACCAAGGTGAAGGCGACCACGTTTACGAACTCCGGCAAGATCACCGCGAGCCAGAATCTTTCGGTCAATACAACGACCGGCAGGAACGAAGGCACGCTGTCCAGCGAGCACGGCAACGTTGACGTCTCCAGCCTCACGTTCGCCAACGTGGACCGCTTGTCCGCCAAGGAAGGCAAGGTGAAGGTGCAGTCGATGATCTATTCCAACTCCGGGACCATTGAGCAGGCCCCGCTGGTGGCGCAGGTCAAGCCCACGGAGCCGGCCAAGCCCGTGGAACCAGCGAAGCCGGTAGAGCAGGCCAAGCCCGTTGAGCCGACCAAGCCGGTAGAGCAGGCCAAGCCCGTTGAGCCGACCAAGCCGGTGGAGCAGGCCAAGCCCGTTGAGCCGACCAAGCCGGTGGAGCAGGTCAAGCCCGTTGAACCGGCCAAGCCGGTGGAGCAGGCCAAGCCCGTTGAACCGGCCAAGCCGGTGGAGCAGGCCAAGCCCGTTGCACCGACCAAGCCGGTAGAGCAGGCCAAGCCCGTGCAGCAAGCCAAGCCCGTGCAGGTCTGGCCCGGGCAGCAGGCCTGGCAGGCGCAGCAGGTCTGGCCGATGCAGCAGGTCTGGCCCGTGCAGCAGACCTGGGCCGTGCAGGCGCCCGTAGTCAACCCCTGGTGGCAAACGATGTACACCGGCTGGAATATGAATAGGGGCTGGTACTGAAGCGCTGAAGACATCCGGCCGCATTGTGCGGCCTGAATGAGCCAAGGCGAGGCGGGCGCCTTCCCGGCGCCCGCCTTTGGAATGGCGGCGAGCCCTTCCTATGTGATTCCTTATGTCGCCATTGCCGGTTGGTTATTCCCGCGTGGCATACATACTCAATACCTTCAGGCTTTCCCATGAACGAACGACTGCCTTGCACAGCTTGCAGCGAATTCATTCTTGCAGACACCGCAGCGAGAACCGGCGGCTTGTGCATGCCGTGTAAAGGCGGCTATCGGCAACAGATTGACGACGGCAGGAAGCGCCGTCAACTCGAGCGCCAATACGAGGAGAGCGCCGAGCGGAAATACCGGATCGACCTGGTCAGCCGTGTTCACGGCGAAGGTGGCGGATTTCAGTCCCTTGTGGCACGTGAGAGAACATATTTCGCCGTGATCTGCCTCATAGGCGAGGTTTATGGCGGCGGATTCCATCAGTTCTTCTCCAACAGCGCCGGAGAACTTTACGATTGCGCTTTCGATGGCCTCCTGGAGATGGAGGCGAGCCAGTCGCCGGCGCTCCTGCTGCGCGCCAAAGAGTTGCTCTTTGGGCAACAGGCTGTGCCTCTGGAGCGCAGACGCCGCAATGAACTGCTGCCCAACCTTGAGACGTTCGACACAACGGAACTTGATGCGCTGGAGAAGGATTTCTGGGCTGACCCGGATAAGCTTGGCGATCGATGTGCGCGGTTCGCACATCGGCATGGACTGTATTCGCGCGACTGAAGTGAATAACCGGGCAGCGGCCGGTCATTCCGGTTCGCCATACGCGCTATTGCCGCCCCGCATTTTCCATTATTTTGCGCGCACTTTATCACCCGATGAGCTGATGAATGAGCGCACCACTCGTTGCACCTTGTGCGTTCGCACCCCATCAACATCGCGGCGATGGATCAGAAAGGTACCGGGCCGGTGTGATTGAGCTGGCGATAGGCAAATTGCAGACTCCAGGGCGCGTAAACGTAGTGCAGCGCTCGCCCCACAGCTGTGCCGGCGGCTTGCGGGCGGCCCTCATCGCCCACCTTATCGCCCAACTCCAGCGTGACATGGACCAATAGCGCTGCCTTGACGTCGGAGTATCGGTCGCGTGGCAAGAGCCTGGCTGCGATGTTCTGGGCAATGTCCTGCTTTTGCGGCGGCAGGCTTGCCAGGGACACGGTGGCCAACGCGCAGTATCCGCTGCCCTTCAAGGCAAGCTGCCACAATTGCCATTTTCTTGAGGCATTCATCTTCATCTTCATTTGAGAGTCCTTATGTCTTCAAGTCGTTGTCAGCGGGGGCGGCGGGGCAGACCGAACCGAAACCGGCCGACGCTACGGATACGAGAACGTAATCGTGCTGCGCGGGCTAACCGTGGCTGGCTTGATGGTCGGTTCGGTCTTCACGTATTTTGCAGCCAGGGGAATGTTGAGGTTGCCCCGCCGACGCCGACGAGCGGCCGACATGCCATGGGTTGGTGTTTCCCTTAGCCGCCGGATCCGGCAAGGCGGGCAACACGATGGCATTGCTCGCTCCGGATGTCACCTTGATCGTCCCTGGGGCTGAAAGATGGAGGCTATTTTCGCTGCGCCGCTTGCCGTCTGCATCCCGCGGCCTTACGACGGCCATAGTCTGCAGCGGAATGGTGCAAATGCCGGCGACAGGGTGTCCTGAAGCAATCAGGATATCGAAATTGCAGGTCGTTCAGAATAGGACGAGTACTAAAATGCGTGCCGTCGACGAGGATACGCTTCGTCGCTGGCGTATCGCGGGCAGGTCGATGCCACGGTCGGTGAGCATCATGGTGTCTCCTTGCCATGCGGTGAGGATTCGCGCGGCCTTCCCCGGAGCTTGGTGAGAAACCCCAAAAAAAAGCCCAGGCTGTCAAGGGGAGAACAGCCTGGGGTGCGAGCGCGGGCAGGAGGGGGTCACCCACTATGCAAAGGTGGATCGGCACACGCGGGCGTGCCGACCGACGAAGTCTAACGAGACTTCATCGTGCAGGGAATCGGATAAGTCCGAAATCGCAGGGGCATTCGGCGAAAATATTCAGCGCGCCGTGGCGGCGCCAACCGGGCTGATGGTGAGCGGCCAGACCAGCGCGGTGATGTGTGTGGTCGCGATGTGGGAGAGCGTTGCGGCGGCGCGGCCGGCATGCCGTGGCGGACGGGACGACGGTGGCCTGGGCGGAGCACGCCCGGGCCACGCCTGCGGCGCTCAGTGCTCGAACATGATCACCGAGCGTGCCAGTTCACCCCGGCGCAGTTCGTCGAACGCTTCGTTGATGTTTTCCAGCGGCATGCGGCGCGAGATCAGCTCGTCCAGCTTGAGCTTGCCCGACAGGTAGAAATCCACCAGGCGCGGCATATCCACCGGGAAGCGGTTGGAGCCCATCATCGAGCCCTGGATGCGCTTTTCAGCCAGGAAGTCGGTGCCCTTGATCTCGATCTTCACGCCCGGCGCGATCATGCCGATCACCGTGGCGGTGCCGCCGCGCCGCAGCATGGAGAAAGCCTGCTCGGCGGTCTGCTTCAGGCCGATGGCTTCGAAAGCGTGATGCACGCCGCCGCGCGTGAGTTCGCGCACGGCTTCCACCGCGTCCACGTCGGCGGCGTTGATCACATCGGTTGCGCCGAATTTTCTGGCCAGCTCCAGCTTGCCGGGCACGCGGTCGATGGCGATGATGCGGCCGGCGCCGGCAATGGCGGCGCCGTTGATGGTCGCCAGGCCGATGCCGCCGCAGCCGATCACCGCCACGGTTTCGCCGGGGCTCACGCGCGCGGTGTGCACCACGGCGCCGACGCCAGTGGTCACGGCGCAGCCGATCAGCGCCGCGCGGTCCAGCGGCATCTCGCGGCGGATCGCCACCAGCGCGTGCTCGTGGATCAGCATCTGCTCGGCGAACGCCGACAGGTTCAGGAACTGGTTCATCGGCGCGCCCTTGGCCAGCAGGCGCGGCTCCTCGCCTTCGCGGCGCCTGGTGTCCGGCTCGACGCACAGCGACAGGTGCCCCGTCAGGCAGTGTTCGCAATGGCCGCAATAGGCCGACAGGCAGGTGATCACATGATCGCCGGGCTTGACCGTGCGCACTTCCGAGCCCACCTGCTCCACCACCCCGGCGGCTTCATGGCCCAGCACCACCGGCATCGGAAAAGGATAGGCGCCGTCGAGAAAATGCAGGTCCGAATGGCAAACGCCCACCGCCGCCGTACGCAGCAGCACCTCGTGCGGCCCCGGCTTGCCGATGGCGACGTCTTCGATCACAAGCGGGGTCTTGGGATGATGCAGGACAGCGGCTTTCATAGGTCTCCTCGTTGTTCGATATCGTTCGACACAGTTCGCTACGATTCCCGTCCCCGGCAAGGGCGGCGGCACGGCTACCATACAACCGAAACGCGGTTCAGTGAAGCCATAAAACGGTTCCCTCCCTGGCCAAACGCTTAAGCATCAGGAATGCGGCGCCGCCTTGTCCTGCTGTGCAGGCGCGGGCTCGGCGCTGGCCGCCACCATTGCCGACGCCAGCGTCGCGTTCCGTTGCTGGTGGTACTTGCGCAGGATCTGCTGCGCGGTCGACAGCCTCGAGGCCACCGGCACCGGGAACCGCACCAGCACATCGAGCCGGTCCGCCGCCATGGCTTCGAACATCACGCGCGGCTCGAACTGCGAGAGATCGAGAAAGCGCGAGCCGCCGTATTCCTGCAGGCTGTGCCGGGCCTCGGCCAGGAACGGCGCGCACACTTGCTCGGTGATCGCGATCAGGTCGGCCTCGACACGGTCCGGGTCGCTTTTCTCGGGCAGCGGGATGCGCAGCGTGTCCAGCGTGTACTTGCCGGACTGCGAGTGGTTGCGCACGGCCACGGTCAGCAACATGCTGTTGGGAATCTGCACCGTGGAGCCGGTGAACTGGCGCGCGCCGGCGATCTCCACCAGCGTGGTGGTCAGCGCATCCATGTCCACCACTTCGCCCGAATGCGGGCCGATTTCCACGATGTCGCCAAGCTGGAAGGGGCGCGCCATCATGCGCAGGAAGGCGCCGAGGAAACACATCACCAGTTCCTTGCCACCGATCACCAGCGCCACCGCGAAGGCGGTCAGCGAGATCGCCACGCTCTTGAGTTCGGACACCCAGATACCCAGCAGCAGCAGGAACACCACCGCGGCAACCGCGTTGCGCGAGGCCACGGTCCAGGTGCGATAGCTGCCGCGATTGTCCTTGTCCCCTTGCTGGCGGGCCTGGAAGAAGCGGTTGATGAACTTCACGGCCAGCATGCCGGCCAGCACGATGCCGGCGCTCAGTGCGATGTGTAGGAGATAGCTGTCGTTGAAGGGCAGGTTCATGAGGTTCGGTCCGAATACCGCGAGGATGCAAACCCTCGATTCTAGCCATGCCGCAGTGCAACGAACGCAAAACCGGCCGCACGCGCCGCGCCGCCTTTCCCCACGCGGCGTTTTCTCTTATGATGCCGCCCAATGTACCGGCCGGTGAATGTATTCCATGTATCCCCGTTTGCCCAGGCCGGGCACGGCCGGATGCGGACGACACCGGTGAATGCGGGYGCGTCCGGCCCGGGCGCCCCAATCCTTTTCTTCTCTATGACCCGCCAGCCATCCACTCCCCACGCTCCGCCGCCCGCCCTGCGCCGCACCCTGCGCGCGCGCCATCTCACCATGATCGCCATCGGCGGCTCGATCGGCACGGGGTTGTTCGTGGCCTCGGGCGCCACCATCGCGCAAGCCGGGCCGGGCGGCGCGCTGGTGGCCTATGTGCTGATCGGGGCCATGGTGTATTTCCTGATGACCAGCCTGGGCGAACTGGCTGCGTATATGCCGGTGTCGGGCTCGTTCGCCACCTACGGCGCGCTGTATGTCGATGAAGGATTCGGCTTCGCGCTGGGCTGGAACTACTGGTACAACTGGGCGGTGACCATCGCCGTGGAGCTGGCGGCGGCGCAACTGGTGATGCAGTACTGGTTCCCCGACACGCCCGGCTTGCTGTGGAGCGCGTTGTTTCTCGGATTGATGTTCCTGCTCAACGCCATCTCCGTGCGGGGCTTCGGCGAGGCCGAGTACTGGTTCGCGCTGGTCAAGGTGGTGACGGTGGTCGCCTTTATCGTCATTGGCGTGCTGATGATCTTCGGCATCCTGCGCGGCGATACGGGCGGGGTGCCGGCGGGACTGGTGAACCTGACCGCGGGCGACGCGCCCTTCGTCGGCGGCCTGCCGGCGATGATCGGCGTGGCCATGATCGCCGGTTTTTCCTTCCAGGGGACCGAGCTGATCGGCGTGGCCGCCGGCGAATCGGCCGATCCCGCCAAGAACATCCCGCGCGCCGTGAGGCAGGTGTTCTGGCGCATCCTGCTGTTCTATGTGCTGGCGATCCTGATCATTGGCATCCTGATTCCCTACACCGATCCCAGCCTGCTCAAGAGCGATGTGGAAACGGTTGGCGTAAGCCCGTTTACGCTGGTGTTCCGCCATGCGGGACTAGCATTCGCCGCCGGCGTGATGAACGCGGTGATCCTGACGGCGGTGCTGTCCGCCGGCAACTCCGGCATGTACGCCTCCACCCGCATGCTCTACAACCTGGCGACCGAGGGCCGCGCGCCGCGCCTCTTCGCCCGCCTGACGCGCAACGGCGTGCCGATGGCGGCGCTGCTGGCTACCACCGCGGTGGGCGCGCTGTGCTTCCTGACCTCGATGTTCGAGAGCAAGTCGGTCTACCTGTGGCTGCTCAACCTGTCGGGCATGACGGGCTTTATCGCCTGGCTCGGCATTGCCATCAGCCACTACCGCTTCCGCCGCGGCTTCGTCGTGCAGGGCCTGGACCTGTCGCGCCTGCCCTATCGCTCGCCCTTCTTCCCGTACGGCCCGATCTTCGCGTTCGCGCTGTGCCTGATCGTCACGCTGGGGCAGAACTACCAGGCTTTCATGGACGGCAAGATCGACTGGGTGGCAGTGACCGCCACCTATGTCGGCATCCCCATCTTCCTGCTGATCTGGCTGGGCTACCGCATCTTGCGCAAGACGCGTTTCGTGCGCTATGCCGACATGAAATTCCCGCCGCTGCCGCCGGCGCGCAGCGAGGCAGGCGGCGCCGCCTTTCCCGCCACGGCGACGGGCGAATAAAGAGCAGTCCGCAGCAAGCAGTCAATCCTGAGAGCAAATAAGAAAACCAAAGCGCTGTACCACAACAACAAGGAGAGTTGATTTGAAACACGCGATCCGCAAGAGCCTGCTGGCCCTGGCCGCCGGCACCGCCCTGTCCGCGCACGCCGCGCCCACCCTGATCGAGTCCGTGCAGGGCTACACCCTGAAGAACGACCAGGTCGCCAGCTTCACCGGCCTGGTGTTCGACCAGGGCAAGGTGCTGGCCACCGGCGACGCCGCCGCGCTGCGCGCGCAATACCCGCAGGCCAAGCGCATCGACGGGCAGGGCAAGACCCTGCTGCCGGGCCTGATCGACGCCCACGGCCACGTGTTCCGCCTGGGCTTCAAGACCACCGAGATCTCGCTGTCGGGCACCAAGGACCTGGCTGAAGCACAAGGCATGATCCGCGCCTACGGCGACAAGAATCCGCAGCGCAAATGGCTGCTCGGCTACGGCTGGAACCAGGTCAACTGGAAGCTGGGCCGCTTCCCCACGGCGGCTGAGCTGGACGCCGCCGTATCGGACCGCCCGGTGCGCCTGGTGCGCGTGGACGGCCACGCCGCCTGGCTCAACACCAAGGCCATGCAGGCCGCCGGCATCACGCGCGACACCAAGGACCCGGCAGGCGGGCGCATCGAGCGCGACGCCAGCGGCAACCCCACCGGCGTGCTGGTCGACAAGGCGATGGCGCTGGTCAACAACGTGATCCCGCCGTATTCCGACGACGACCGCCGCGCCGCGCTGGCCGCCGCGCTGGCGCACATGAACGCGCTCGGCCTGACCGGCGCGGGCGACGCCGGCGTGACCGCGCAGGAAGACCGTATCTACCGCGAGTTCGCCGACCAGGGCAAGCTGACCACGCGCATCTACGGCATGATCCGCGACACCGGCGACGACTTCAAGGCGCTCTCCGCCAAGGGCCCGCTCTCCGGCTACGGCAACGACCGCTACTACCTGCGCGCGGTCAAGCTGTACGGCGATGGCGCGCTGGGCAGCCGAGGCGCCGCGCTGATGGCGCCGTACTCCGACGACCACRTGCACAGCGGCCTGCTGTTCATGAGCGACGCCGCCATGCAGGCCAGCGTCAAGATGGCCATCAAGGCCGGCTACCAAGTCAACGTCCACGCCATCGGCGACGCCACCAACCACCAGGTGCTGGACGCGATCGAAGTCGCCTACAAGGAAGTCGGCGGCCGCGAACTGCGCAACCGCATCGAGCACGCGCAAGTGGTGGCGCTGCCCGACATCCCGCGCTTCAAGCAGCTCGACCTGATCGCCTCGATGCAGCCCACCCATGCCACCAGCGACATGAACATGGCGGAAGACCGCATCGGCAAGGAACGCATCAAGGGCGCCTACGCCTGGCAGACCATGCTCAAGCAAGGCACCGTGATCGCCGGCGGCTCGGACTTCCCGGTGGAATCGGCCAACCCTTTCTACGGCCTGCACGCGGCGGTGACGCGTACCGACCACGAAGGACGCCCGATCAAGGGCTGGCATCCGGAAGAGGCCATGACGCTGACCCAGGCCTTTCGCGCCTTCACACTGGACGCCGCCTACGCGGAGCACCAGGAGAAGACGCTGGGGTCGCTGGAGCCGGGCAAGTGGGCCGACTTCATCCTGGTCGACCAGGACCTGTTCAAGGTGGCGCCGGCCGAGATCTGGAAGACCCGCGTGACGCAGACGTGGGTGGCGGGCGAGCGGGTGTACGCGCAAGGCGAAAGGCAGTAAGCGTTACGTAGCGCCACAGGGGCCGGCGCTGCCGGCTCCGCGTGGCGGCAAGCAGCAGCACCGCCACGCTTTCAATCCCCACGCAGATGAAGAAGTAAAGCAGCGCCACCGCGGCAAACACCTGCGCCGCATACCCCACGCTGCGCCCGTTGACCTGCGTCGCCACGGTAGACAATTCCACCACGCCCACGATATAGGCCAGCGACGTATCCTTGGCCAGCGACACCCAGACATTGCCCAGCGACGGCAGCATGGCGCGCAGCGTGCGCGGCAGCACCACCAGCCACAGCGCCTGCAACGGCGTCATCCCGAGCGCCAGCGCCGCATTGCGCTGGCCCTGCCCGATCGCGGCGAAGCCGGCTTCCATCACCTGCGCGATGTAGGCCGCGCCGATCAGTGCGAGCGCCAGCACCACGGTCTGCACCTCGCCCACATGGACGCCGGCCAGCATCGGCAGCAGGAAGTAAGCCCAGAAGATCAGCATCAGCACGGGGATCGCCCGCAGGCCGGCCAGCAGCGCACGTATCGCGCGCGCCAGCGGCGCTGGCGCCTGGTCCAGCAGCACGGCAACGCCGATGCCCAGCACGGTGGCACCGGCGCAGGCCAGCACCGCCATCCACAAGGTCAGCGCGGCGCCCGCCAAGGGGCCGTCCGGAAAGGCGCCCGAGAGCAGGTAAGGCAACTGCCCGAGCACCACGGCCCAGCCGGAGATCGCGTGATCAGGCACGTGCCGCCTCCGTCCATCCCAGCCACCGCAGCAGCAGCGGCGCGGCCGCCTGCAACAGCAGAATCAGCGCCATGTATAGCAAGGTGGCCAGGCCAAACGCCTGGAAAGTCATCAGGCTGTCCGTCTCCACCTGCCGCGCGGCGTAGGACATCTCGGCAAAGCCGATCGCCATCGCCAGCGAAGTGTTCTTGATGGTCTGGCAGAACTGCCCCGCCATCGGGCGCGCGGCAATACGCAGCGCCTGCGGCAGCACCACGCGCCAGAACGCGGCGGCGGGCGTGAAGCCCAGCGCCAGCGCTGCCGCGCTTTGGCCCGCGGGCACATTGGCCAGCCCCGCCTCCAGCTCACGCGCATAGAAGGCGCTGGCATAGAGGCCGATGCCAACCAGGCTGGCGAGCGCTTCGAGCGAAGGCGCGGGCAGGTGCAAGCCACCCAGGTGGATGCCCCGCCAGCTGTAGAGAACGCCGATCGCGTCCTCGCCGAGCAGTTGTGCCGCACCGAAATACCAGAAGAACAACTGCACCAGCAATGGCGTGCGGCGCAGGAAGCCAACCGCGCCGCGCGCTGCCACGCGCAGCGGCGCCAGCGGGCTACGCGCGAGCGCCAGCCAGAATGCGGCAAGCACGCAGCCGAGCACGAACACCGCGAGAGACAGCGCTACCGTCAGGCCGAAGCCGGCGGCAATCCAGCCGACGTACCTGGCAGGCAGCGGCTGCAGCAGGATGGCTTGCATCCCCACGGCTAGCGTTGCCCGTCGGCAAGAGGCAACGCGCTCATTTCACCGCGCTGCCAATCGTGAAATCGCGCGCCAGCGGCGCCGCGCTCTTCGGGCCGAACCACTTGTCATAGATGCGCGCGGCGGTGCCATTCTTCTCCAGGTCCGCCAGGATGCGGTCGATCTCGGCCGTCAGGCGGTCCTCGCCCTTGGGAATGCCCACGCCCATGTATTCGCGCGTCAGCGTGAACGAAGAAATCTCGAACTGATCCTTGTTCGGCAGCGTAGCCAGCAGGGCACCCAGCTTCGCCCCGTCCTGCGCGAATGCCTGGATCGCGCCGCTGCGCAGCGCGGTCAGCGCCAGCGGGGAGTCGTCATAAGCGATCACGCGCGCGTCCGGATACTTCTGCCGCAGCGTGGTCTCCTGCGTGGTGCCCTTATCCACGCCCAGGCGCCACGCCCTGAGGTCATCCGGCTGCCTGAGCGTGCCCTTCTTCGCGATAAACTGCAGGCCGCTGGCGAAATACGGGGTAGAGAAGCCGATCTGCTGGCGGCGCTCATCCGTAATGGTGAAGTTCGCGGCAACGATATCCACCTTCTGCGAAGCCAGCAGCGGAATGCGGTTAGCCGGATTGGTAGCGCGGAACTCCGGCTTCACGCCCAGCCGTTTGGCGATCTCGGCGGCGTAGTCCACATCGAGGCCCACCGGCGTGGCGCTGCCCGCCTCGACAAAGCCGAACGGCGGGTTCGCATCGAACACGCCCACGCGGAGCACGCCGGCCTTCCTGATGTCATCGAGGCGGTCCGCCATGGCGGGGCTCGAAGCAAGCGCGGTGAGGCCGGTGAGCAGCGTCAAGGCAGCCTTGAACAGCGGCGAAGGGATACGCATGGGGAGTCTCGCTAAGGGTTGGATGGCGAGACAATAGCGGTGGGCACTCAGGCCGGGAACGAATGGTTTTGCAGATGGTTATRCCATCCCGGGAGCCCCATCGGCAGGCCTCCACCCAAGTTAAGCCTCAAAAGCCGCCATTGATCGACGCAAGTTATTGACAGGCAGGGAGATCTGAGCTGCCGCCGCCCTGCTTGCGCAGGCTTTTTGCGCAAGCAGGGCGGCGGCCAATAGAGGATCCGACGACTTGCTCTTGCTCGACCGCGGCTACCCCGCAGACCGTCCGGCTGATCCGGCGGATCTCGCCAGCCGGTAAGGTGCGCGTGCTCATCACCAATCCGCTCGACATGCACCGCTATCCGGCTGCCACCTTTCGCGATCTCTATCACCGGCGCTGACACCTGGAGGAGGGTTTAAACGTCTCAAACACCGCATGGCACTCGAACACCTGTCCGGCCTCTTACAGATGGCCGCCAAGCAGGACTTCGGTGCCAAAATCCTGAGCGACTACCTCCACGCCCTCTGCTGCCTTGGCGCCGCGCAGGAACGGTTGATCCGAACCATCGGATCAACCGTTCCTGCGCCATCACCGCCTTCAAACCTGTCCTGTCAGCGGCGCTGCTCGGCTTGCGCTGGGCCAAGGCTGCTCTGAATGAGACCTTGCACTTGATTGCAACACGTACCCATCGCAGGCGACCGGATCGCGCTAAGCCACGTCCGTCTCGCCACAAGCTTCATCGACATGCCGCCTACAAGGCTTTCTGAGGTTTAACTTGGGCGGATTGCCCAACAAGATTGACAATGTGAAAAATTGCCCCCCATTTTCCCGCAATGATTAAACTTGATCAATCGGACTTGTCCTAATTTGATGTGAATATTTTTGTTCTCTGTGATACACAATTTATCTACCGTAATTTTTCGAAATCTCAGAACCGGCGCGGCCATTTTATTACGCTCCGGGAAAGACGGTGTAACACATAGGAACAGGAGTTATGAATTAGGAATGATGACTAGGAATAGTAAGAAAAATCTGAATTTACCCAATTATTTTAATTAGTTAACAATCATGAGAAACTCTTTGCGTATAAGATCGCGTTCTCCCCGCAACGAGTGTCTTGTCTGTATCGCGGTCACCTTGCGGCAATCCTTACTGCCAGGAGGCCACCCCGCATGGGTATTCGCGACAACCTGCCATTCCTCTCCAACCGGACGGTCACTGTAAAAGGAGCAAGCCTGCCGCAGGTGCTGGGCGAGCCCGTGCTGGTCTTCTCGCGCCTCACTGGCACCGATGGCCTGAATGGCCTGTTCGAGTATCAGCTTGAACTCAGAACGCCCGATGCGCGCAACGCATCCTTTGGGCCGGCAGCCGACCTCGACAAGAAAGCACTGGAGGGCCGGGAGCTGACCGTCGAGATCGAACTCGATGGCAGCGGGATGGGCCTCGATGGTGGCGTCGGGGCCGGCAAGCGTGAAATCACCGGGCTGGTGACAGAGGTGCGTGGTCCCATCCAGGCCGATCGCCATCTCATCTATCGACTGACGCTGCGGCCATGGTTGTGGCTGGCCACACTGAACGCCGGCTTCAAGATCTATCAGAACCTCACCGTCGTCGAGATCCTGGACCAACTACTGTCCAAGTACATCTTTCCAGTGGAGATGCGCCTGAACGTAGCGCAGTACCCGAAGCGCGTGTTCCAGCAGCAGTTCGGCGAGACGGATTTCGACTACTTCCAGCGGCTGACCCAGGAATGGGGGATTTCGTGGTTTCACGAGCATTCCGATGGGCACCACCGTCTCGTGCTCACCGACGGTAACGGCGCCTTCCGCAAATTCACCAGTCCCGCCTACCACACGATTCGATGGCACCACTCAGCGGACCGCGTCGATGAAGAGCATATCTATGACTTCGAGGTCATCGATCGTCTKGTGGCCGGAAAGTGGCGCAGCAACGATTACGATTTCGTGAAGACGCGGGCGGACCTCACGGTAGCCGCCGGAGATCCGCGCGACACCGCGCACTCTACGCAGGAAATCTATGAGTATCCGGGCGACCATGCCCAGCCCTCCACCGACAATGACCCATGGGAGGAGGGCGTGCTCATTGCCCGCATCCGGATGGAAGCGTTGCGCCAGCATGGGCTACGTGGCCGCGGCAAGGGCAACCTGCGCGGTGTGGTGCCGGGATGCACGTTCACCCTGGCCAAGTATCTGATGCTTGACGCCAACTGCGAATACCTCGCCTACGCGACCAGGCTTTTGATCGAGGAGGTCCCGCAGGCCTCGGGGCAGAGGCAATCATGGCGCTGCGAGGTCGAGTTCGAGGTCCAGCCTACCAGTGAGGTCTTCCGCCCGGTACGCACCCAGAAGAAACCATGCACGCAAGGCCCCATTTCCGCAACGGTGGTTGGCCCGAGCGGCCACGAAATTCACACCGACCAGTACGGGCGCATCAAGATCCAACTGCCCTATGACATGTACGGCAGCAACGACGAGCATAGCTCTTGCTGGGTGCGCGTCTCCAATGCCTGGTCTGGCGATCGCTTCGGCTCCACCCATGTTCCCCGGATTGGACAGGAGGTGCTGGTCGAGGGGCTGCACGGTGACCCGGATTGCCTGATCGTCACCAACCGTGTGCCAAACCGGCTCAATCTGCCACCGTGGGAGCTACCCGGCCAGCAAGCCATCTCCGGCTTTCGCAGTCAGGAGTTGACCGGCGGCAATGGCAAAGGCGGCGGGCGGCACAACAAGATGCTGGCCGACGACACGGCCGGCGAGCCGCAGGTGCAGATCGGCTCGGACTACCAGGCCTCCGAGCTGGCACTGGGCCACAACGTCAGCATTCACGACTTTACCGGCCGCAAAGGCAAGCGCGGCGAAGGCTTCGAATTGCGCACCGACGCCTGGGGCGCGCTGCGCAGTGCCATGGGCATGTTGCTGACGACCCACAAGCGATCATCTGGCGGCGACTATGCCATGAGCATGGGTGACATGGTCGACGCGCTGCAGCACGCCGAGAGCCAGACCGAACAACTGGCCGAAGCGGCGCAGACGGCCGGGGCACAGGACGGCGAGCAAAAGGCGGTGGCCAGGGCCATAGCCCAGCAGCATATGGCGCTCAAGGGCGACGGGCCACTCAAGGAATTCACCGCGCCGCACCTGGCGCTCACCAGCCCGGTCGGCATTGCCACGGCCACGCCAGGGCTGACACATCTGCAAAGCGGAACCCACGTTGCCATCACCGCCGGCGAGCACATGTCGGTGACCACGGGCGGCGGGTTCCTCGCCAGCATCCGCAAGGCGTGGCGTGTCTTTGTCTACGAAGCCGGCATGCGCTTTGTCGCGGCCGTCGGCGACATCGACGTGCAGGCGCTGAAGAACTCCATCCACCTGCTGGCCATGCTGGAAATCACCGCCACCGCTAACCGCATCGTCATCAAGGCTAAGGAAGAGTTGCTGCTCGATGGGGGCGGCAGCTATATCAAGCTGATCGGCGGGCGGATCGAACACGGCACCGACGGCGCCTGGATCGTGCATGCCGCGAGCAAGAACATGACCGGGCCGAGCAGTATCCCGGTCGACCTCAAGCCAAAGCAGGTCTGCATTGAATGCCTGCTGAAAGCTGCCGCACGAAACACAGCGCTGGTGCCACGCTAGCCGATGGAGACCCATCATGACCGAAGAGAGCAACCCGATTCATATCTATGCGCTGGTCGACGGCGCGCAGCATCCCCTTCCTATCCGGGATGCCCTCCAGGGGGCGCCGGATATTCGCAATGTCTACGCCGGCCTACCCGAGGAAGCCGCGGGAAACGCCTCGCTATTCCTGGCCCGCATTGACAACGCGAAGGCGCAATGGCTGTCAACGCTCGACAGGCTGGATCACCTTGCCCCCTGCCTGACGCTGATATGGAGCCGCGCCGGCATCGGCGAGCTGGCCGTACACCTGCAATCCTTCCTGCTGGCCGACATCGGCGACGGGATGACCGCCCTGGTCCGGTATTTCGATCCACGCAATCTGGCCTTTGTGCTGGAGGTCTGGGGCAAGGACATCACAGAAGAACTGATGAAACCGATCCAGCAATGGAAGTACCGCGGCTATGCGGAGGATTGGCAGCGCATCGACGGCCTGCTGGATGGCACCCAAACCGTGGTGGGTCCCGTCAAGATCCCGCTTAGTCAGGAACAGGTCGACTTGATCACCACGCATTGCGAGGCGGACCAGCTTCTCGCGGCGCTCATTGAAAACGGTGACGTCAACGGGGATGGGGCCTACTTGCCGCGCTTCGAGGCGTTCGAGGCACGCTATCTGCGTGCGATCCAATGGGGCCTGGAGGAGCCGGCCGACCGCCTGTTGTATTGCCAGTACAGCTACCTGTATGGCGCGGATTTCGATAGCCATCCCGACGTGCGATCCGCATTTGAGCGGAGCACGCCAGACCAGTCCTTCGGAGAGCGTCTTGCCAGCGTATGGCCGACCGTCTGGGAGTCGTTGCTGGCCAAACAGCGAAAAAAAGCGTCCCGAGACCCGACCCAGCCCACGCCTAACAAACCGCTACACGGTACCTAAGCGGCCATTTCAAAAAGCTTCTGGCGTCGTTGCGCGGCCTTGGCCGATCCACTTGTACTGTCTGCGGCCGCGCGCCTGGCCAGAACCGCTTCGCTTCATTTTGAAACAGCCCCTAAACATCAACCACCAACGCTCCACCAACGCACCTCCAACGCAACTATCAATGCAACCATTCATGAACCAGCAATCTCAACAGCCATCCTTCGCCTTCGTCGCCGCTTCGTGGTCCGCACTTCTTGCAGGCTTTCTCGCCTTCCTGGTGGGACTCTTCAACGCCGACATGCAGCTCAATGAGCGTGGCTACTACTTTACGGTACTGGTCTACGGCCTGTTCGCCGCGGTTTCTGTCCAGAAGAGCGTGCGCGACCGGCTGGAAGGCATTCCGGTGACCGGCATCTACTACGGCTTGAGCTGGGTGTCAGTGATCCTGTCCGTGCTGCTGCTTTGCGTGGGGCTRTTCAACGCCACCCTGGCCTTGAGCGAGAAGGGATTCTATGGGATGTCCTTCGCGCTCGCGCTGTTTGGTGCCATCGCGGTACAAAAGAACACCCGCGACACGCAGGCAGCCCGACCGCAGGTGATCGAGCCCCAGTTTGTTCAGATCCAGGAAAGCGACGCCGCGACGCGCCAGGGCGACTAGCCCTTCCCGCCGGCGGCTTACACGATCAGGCGCCGGCTTCAGCGATCGCAACTATGCAGCCTTGCGGATCCATATGCACAACAACACCAGTGTTGCTCGACACCTCTGGCGACTCTGCGCCAGCCTCTCCCTGGTCGCGGCACTGGGCGCCTGCTCCGATCGGCTGTCGGCTTGGTTCTCGCCGTTGTTTTCCGATGCAGAAGTGGAGGCAGCGCCCACGCCTGGTCGCATGCTTGGCGCCGGAGTGAGCGGGCTCAATTACACGCCGCACTTCATCGGCTGGTTCCGCATTACCGGCCCGGATGGCATGCGCGGAGGCGGTCCCAATATCATGCCGGCGCCTCCAGGAGGGCGCTCCGGCGGTGGTGCGCAAAACTGCTGCATCAGTATTCCTGAGGTCTGGCGTCCCGGCATTGAGGTCACGGTCCACTGGTATGCAGGGAAGATCCATGACGGAAAAACACCGGACGTGGTTTATCGCGCCAAGACCGAAGTGCCGCAATACGATGGTGCTAACTCCGGGGAAATGTGGGCAATATTCCTGCCGGATGATCGGGTCAAGATCATGGTTGCGGATGGGAATGCTAATGGCCGAAACAGCGTCGATGCGCGTCCTGCCGACGACGATCCCTTTATCGCTCATGGTGTGCTTGACGAAGGGGAGAGCAAGCGTGTGCGCGCCCGTGGCCGTTCGACCTATTGCGCTAGCGACGAGAGCAGCTGTCCGCCACGACTGCAGGAGAAGAACTACGCACCAGGTGGCCCATGTACTGCGGGCCTGCCATGTCCCCCGACAGCTGAAAAGGAGAAAGAACGATGAATATTCTGCGCTGGCCGGCCAAGATGCCGGAACGAGACAGCGGGAGATTGCCAGAAGGGCTCGACACACATCCGCTTGGCAAGGCAAAAGTGATCGATCCATTAGGTGCATGCGAAC
>NZ_JBFTLX010000019.1:0-65187 GCF_056396665.1 Cupriavidus sp. 05T313
GTTCGGTACTGCGGCGGTCCTGTGCCGAGGCGTGCCGCCGCACAAGGCCAYGCGCCACCAGGCCGTCCATCAGCCGGGTCATCTGGGTGCGCGTGGCGTCGAGCGTGATGCCAAGTTCGGACGGCAGGCTGGGCTGGCTGTCGTCGGTGGCGAGCATGCTGATCGCCAGGTATTGCTGCAGGTCCAGCCCGAACGGCGCCAGCGCCCGGTCGATGTGGCTGCGCAGCAGGCGCGCGGTGCGCATCAGGAGCCGGGAGGCCAGGATGAGGTCGCGCGGTGCTTCCGGATGGCTGGCACAGAAGCGGTCGATTCGGTCTTCGAACGACATGGTGGGGGAGTCGGGTGATGCCGGCGCAACAGAAACAGATTGCGCCCGGCTATTTAGTTACATACGTAACTATATCATATGAAACTAACCAGGGCGGCGACGTTCCTCAGCGCGCGAGCTGTCGCGACAGCCGCCGCAACGCTTGCCGCAGGCCCGCGAGTTCGCCGGAACGCAGCGCCGGGGCCTGGCGGCCGTAGCGCAGCCGGGTGTAGCGCTCGCTGAAATCCTGCACCGCTTGCGCGGCGGCAGGGAGGCGGCGCGCGGCCCGCGCGGCAAAATCCTGCGGTCCTTCCGCCGGCCCGCGCACGCACCCATGGCGTGCCAGGTCGCGACAGAAGCGGGCATACAAGGCTTGAACGGGATCGGCCTGGCGGCGCCTGAGCACAAGCGGCACGAGTACCAGCAAGCTCAGCGTCGCCAGCCCGGCCAGCAACGCCTGCGGCACGCTGTCGCCGATGCCGAGCTGCTGCATCAGGCGTGACTGCTGGCCGCGATCGTATTGCAGCACCCAGCGCTGCCAGGTGTAGACCATGCCGTCCATGCCCCAGCGCAGGTCGCGCAGCCAGCCGGGGTCCCGCACCGCACGCAGCGCTTCGATCTCGCTGGCCTCCAGCGCGGCGTCGATGCCGTGTTCGACACGGCTGGGCGCCACCGCGCTGGTGGGATCGACGCGCACCCAGCCGCGCCCCTCCAGCCAGATCTCCGCCCAGGCGTGGGCATCGGCCTGCCGTACGATGTAGTTGCCGCCGATCGGGTTGTACTCGCCGCCCTGGTAGCCGGTGATCACCCGCGCCGGCACACCGGCCGCGCGCATCAGGAAGACAAAGCTGCTGGCATAGTGCTCGCAGAATCCTCGCCGGGTATCGAACAGGAAGCTGTCGACCTGTTCGCGGCCAAGCGGCGCGGGCGACAGCGTATAGCTGAATGGTGCCGCGGCGAACAAGCGCAGTGCGGCCCGTGCCCGCTGCGCGGGATCCGCGTATTGCTCCGCCCATTCGGTGGCCAGCGCCCGGCTGCGCGGATTGCCGGGCGGTAGTGCCAGCGCCAGTTGTCGCGTCGGGAGATCGAGCGCCTGCGCCTTGGCCGGGGCCGAACGCGCGCGGTAGCGCAAGCGCCGGTCGATGGGATCGCTGGCGAAAAACTCGCCGTCGGCGTTGACTACCGCACCGGCACCCGGGTCGATCGCCTGGCCGCGGTCAAGCAGGAACAACCACTGGTGCTGATTGGGTTCGAGCGTGATGTTGTAGCTGATGCTGTTGCCAGCGGATGCCTTGCCTGCCATTTCGCCAAGGTCCCTGGCATAAGGCGGTGCCTCGTCGGTGGCCGGCAGGCCAGGTGCCGGCTGCGCGTGCCGCTGCCGCAAGGGCGCTGGCCGCCAGGTCTTGCCATCGAATTGCCACAGCACCAGCGCTCGCCAATACAGCGCGCTGGCGGGCAGCGGCTCCCCTTCCACGTCGGCGCGCAGCGCCACTTCTGTGGACTGCGTCAGCTGGCTCACGCTGCCCGGGCTCATGGTGTCGCTGATGCCGGTGGCGGCCACGGTCTCGGCTTGCGGCAGCCGCCACAGCGGGCGATCGAGGCGCGGGAACAAGACGAACAGCAGCAGCGCCCAGGGCAGGCCGATCAACACCAGGCGGCCGAGCAGCGGCCATGCCGCGAGATAGCCGCGGGCCTCGGGATGGCCCAGGAACAACCAGTTGCGCAGCAGCCAGGCGGCGATGGCAAGGCTATACAAGGCCAGCCAGAAAGGCTGGTCGAACAGGTACAGGCTCAGCAGCAGGTAAAAGCAGAGCTGGGTCACCAGCGTGGCGTCGGCCAGCACGCTGCTCTCCAGCAGCTTGAGCACGACGAAGGCGCCCAGCAGCGCCACCGACMGGTCGCGCCCCATGTTGCCGCCGGCTTGCCAGACCAAGGCGGCCGCGACCAGGATTACCAGCCCGGCGACGAGCGCGAGTATCAGGCGCGAGGGCAACGGCGCACGCTGGCGCCACAGCAGCCAGCGCCAGCTCATCAGCAACACCAGCAGGACGCTGATGGTGACGGGCAGGCTGCGTGCCTGCGGCGCGAGCACGAGCGCCAGCTGGCCCAGCAGCAAGCCATGCTCCTCGTGCGCGAGGGGGCGCGGYGACGGCTTCACGGCGTACCTTGCCCGGCCCGGTCCGGCCACAGCGCCAGGGCTTCGAGGCAGGCGCGGCGATGCGCGCCGCCGCGGCCGGGCGGAATTTCCACGCCGGGCAGGCGCAACCCGATCTCCATCGTATCGCCCGAGGCCAGCACCCAGGCGCACAGGCGCGAGAGCCGCGCTTCGGTGGCCAGTGCCGGCGGCAGTGCCTGCCAGTCCAGCCAGCACGCGGGCTGGCCGCCGGCCTGCCCGGTGCGGCTCAGCAAGCGGCCGGTGCGCGCGCTATGTTTCCAGGCGACGCGATGCAGCGGGTCGCCGCTGCGGTAGCGCCGCAACTGGTCTATGCCATCGTCCGACGGCAGGGACGCCACGCCATCGTCCCCGGGCTGCGCGGCGAACGGCAGCGGCGGCGCGCCGGCTTCTGGCTGCGGGTAGACCAACGCGACCAGCGGCAGGTCGGCATGACTCCATACGCGGAACAGGCCAAAAGGAAAACGGCTCGATAAGGTGACGCGCGGCAGCGCCAGCCAGCCGCGCCGGCCGGTGGGCAGATGCAGCGTGAGCAGGCCACTGGCATCCCGGGCCAGGCTCAGGCTTGCCGGCAGCGCCCCGGCCTGGGATGGCAGGCTTGCCTCGATGCCGATGCGTACCCGTGCGTCGGTGCCTGCAATGCCGGCGATCCGCAGGCTGAAGGCCGCGGGCTCGCCGGCAAACGCTGGCTCCGTGCCGGCGCCGGCGACTGTCATGTCGAGCAGGTTGCGGTAGGCGTGCCACATGCAGGCCATGCCGATGCCGCCGAGCAGGAAGGTGAGGGCGAAGCCCAGGCTGATGTTGTAGTTCAGCGAGGTCAGCAACATGGCCAGCAGCAACAGCGCGAAGCCCAGGCCGGCGCGGCCGGGCAGGATATACAAGTGGCGGCGATCGAGCGTCACCACGCCTTGCCGGGGCGGGCGCTGGCGCTGCAGCCAGGGTGGCGAGGCCCAGGCCCGGCGCTTGCGGGCAGGCGCGGCCGGGGTCGCCATGCGCGGCGATGAGAACGGCCGGCTGCGGGACATCGCGGATCAGGGAATGGCAACGTCGGACAGCAGGCGGGCGAGCGCCTCCTGTCCACCGCCGGCGGCGCCGGCCGGCAGCAGCCGGTGGCCGGCCACCGGCGCGAAGACCGCTTGTATGTCCTCGGGCAGCACCATATCGCGCTGGTGCAGCAGTGCCCAGGCGCGGGCACAGCCCAGCAGCGCCAGGCCCGCCCTGGGCGACAGCCCGGCGGCAAAGGCAGCGTTCGCGCGCGTGGCCTGCACCAGGGCCAGTGCATAGTCCACCAGGGCAGGGCTGGCATAGACCTGGGCCGCGGCTTGCTGCAGCGCGCCCACCTGCTCGGCATCCATCACGGGCGTACCGGCCGCGGGTGTCGCCCCGCCGAGGTAGAGCACGCGCTCGAAGGCCGGATCGGGATAGCCCAGCGACAAGCGCATGGTAAAGCGGTCGAGCTGGGATTCGGGCAGGGCGTGGGTGCCGATCTGGTCCAGCGGGTTTTGCGTGGCGATGACGAAGAACGGGGACGGCAGGGCATGGGTGACGCCGTCGTGGGTGACCTGCCCTTCCGCCATCGCCTCCAGCAAGGCGCTCTGCGTCTTCGGCGGGGCACGGTTGATCTCGTCGGCCAGCACCACCTGCGCGAACACAGGGCCCCGATGGAAGCGGAACTCGGCGCTGTCGCGCACGAAGACGGACACGCCGATCAGGTCGGCCGGCAGCAGGTCGCTGGTGAACTGCACGCGCTGGAACTGCAGGCCGAGCGTGCGCGCCAGCGCATGCGCCAGCGTTGTCTTGCCCACGCCGGGCAGGTCCTCCAGCAGCAGGTGGCCACGCGCCAGCATGCAGGCCAGCGCCAGCCGGATCTGCCTGGGCTTGCCCAGGACGATGCGGCCAAGCTGGGCTTCCGCCTCGGAGAGCGATGCGACGATGCGTGGGCGAGCTGTCACTTGAGGCCTTGCGGGTCGGAAGGAGGACCCGGCCATTGTAGCGGCGCGTGTGTATCGGGGAACAGTCTGTTTGCGCACGCAGCACATGCCGGGCGCGCCGGATTGCCCGGCTTCTGGCATTATCGAAGCTGTCGGCCCTGCCAACCCCACATCCCCTGCAATGAACTCCCCGCTTGCTGTACCGCCGGGCGCCGCTTCCACGGCGGTTTCCACGGTTTCCACCGCTTCGGCCATCGCCCCGACCGCCGCTGAATTGAACGAACTCAACCGAGTCTTCCACGCCGACGGGTATATCGTGCTGCGCGGCTTCGCCCCGCCGCAGGTCTGCGACCGGATCGAGCAGGTAACGCGCGAGCAACTGGCCGCGGCGGTCCCGCCTGTGGAGTACGAAGCCGAACTGGGTTATCCCGGCGCACCCGCCAGCCGCGAAGCCGCGGGCGGCGGCACGGTGCGGCGCTTGCGCCAGGCTTACGGGCGCGACGAGGTGTTTCGCCAATGGGCGGTCGACCCCGCGGTAACGAAGGTCGTGGCGACCCTGCTGGGCGAGCCGCCGCTCCTGACGCTGGCGCATCACAACTGCGTGATGACCAAGCATCCGCACTATGGCAGCCAGACCGGCTGGCATCGCGATACCCGTTACTGGTCGTTTGCCAGCCCGGAACTGGTGACGGTGTGGCTGGCGCTGGGCCGGGAGGACGAGAGCAACGGCGTGTTGCGCGTCATTCCAGGCTCGCACACGGTTGCCCTCGAACCGGGCCAGCTCGATGCGGCGGAATTCCTGATCGAATCGCATCCGGGCAGCCAGGCCCTGCTGCGTGGCGTGCGGCCCCTTGCCCTGGAGCGCGGGGACGTATTGTTCTTCGATAGCCGGCTATTTCACAGCGCGGGGCAGAATCTCTCGGAGGCGGTCAAGCTGTCGGCCGCCTTTGCGTATTTCGGTGCCGGCAACCATCCGCTGCCGGGCACGCGTTCGGCCGAATTCGGCAGCATTGCGCTGCCCATGCCCGCGGCAAGCTAACCGGCATCCACCATGCTGGCTCGTCGCGGGCCAGCGCCCTGGCCGGCCTGTGGGCGATGCCGCAATGCCGGGCGCATCAGGTGCGCAGGCCGACCAGGTTGGAGATCTTCTCGGACGCGGCCAGCAGTGGCGGCAGGAAGTTGCCGGCCATCTCGTCGGCGCTGGTGCGGTTGGCCTGGCCACTGATATTGATGGCGGCGATGACCTGGCCGCCGCGGCTGCGGATCGGCGCGGCCAGCGACACCAGCCCTTCTTCCAGCTCCTGGTCGTTCTGCGCCCAGCCGCGCGCGCGGATGCCGGCGATGATGGCCTTGAGCGTTTCGATGTCGGTGACGGTCCGGCTGGTACGGGCGCGCAGGTCGGTGGCGCGCAGCACGCGGTCCAGCTCCGCATCCGGCAGGCCCGCCAGCAGCACGCGGCCCATCGACGAGCAATAGGCCGGGAGCCGGCTGCCGATGGACAGGTTGATGGTCATGATCTTGCGCGCGGGCACCCGCAACACATAGACGATTTCGGTCCCATCCAGCACGGAGATCGAGCAGCTTTCATGCACTTCCTGCGACAGCGCTTCCATGATCGGCTCGGCCAGGTTCCAGAATGGCATCGAGGTCAGGTAGGCGAAACCGAGGTCGAGGATCTTCGGCGTCAGGCGGAACAGGCGGCCGTCGGCGCGCACATAACCCAGGCCCACCAGGGTCAGCAAGATGCGGCGCGCGCCGGCGCGGGTCAGGCCACTGGCCTGCGCGATCTCGCTGAGGGTCTGGGCCGGGTGTTGGGCGTCGAAGGCGCGGATCACCGAGAGGCCGCGTGCAAAGGACTGCACATAGGTATCGCTCGGCTTCTCCGTGCCCGCGGCGGCGGGCTCCACGGAAGCATCCGTGGCCGGGTTGTCGGGATTGTCGGGAGCGGCAGGGCTGGCCATCGGTCAGTTCGGCGGGTTGCCGAATACGCACGGAAAGGCCGAAAGGGTAGAGGAAATGCGCGCAGTACGCCAGTGGCGCATGGCCGGGGCGCCGCCGCCACGGTGAGAACCGGCGCAGGCGTCCCGGCTGCCGCATAATGTCGCGCGTTTGGGCAACATTGCTTGTAAAGGAAACATCGTCCGGTGAACGAGACAATCCAGTGGAATGATTGGGAGGCCTTCTGCTGCGTGGTGGAGCAGGGCACCTTCACTGCCGCCGCGGAGCAGCTGGACTGCCCCAAATCCCGGGTCTCGGCGGCCGTCGCACGGCTCGAGCTGGCGATCGGCTCCAAGTTGCTCCAGCGCACCACGCGGCGCATGCGCCTGACCGATGCCGGCAGCGCGGTGTATCGCGACGTGGCTCCGCTGTTCGCGCGGCTGCGCGAGATCCGCCAGGAAACGCTGGCGCGCGAGGAACGCGTGCAAGGGGTGCTGCGCATCGCCGCGCCCTACGAGTTTGGCGCGCACCAGCTTGGCGGCGTTATCTGCCGTACGCTGGCGGCCCACCCGGCGCTCGATGTGAAGGTGGAGATCACACAAGGCATGGTCGATCCCATCCGCGATGGGTTCGATGTGGCCTTTGTGGCGGTGGATGCCGATCTTCCTGATTCAGGGACGGTGGCGCGGCGTATCTATCACGTCGAGCGGGGACTATTCGCGGCGCCGGCGCTGGCCGCTGGCCTGCACCCGCAGTTGCTGCCAGAAGACCTGGCAAACCTGCCCACCCTGACCACACCCGGCGATGACATGTGGGAGTTCATGCGCGAGGGCGAGCGCGTGGCGGTGCCGATCCGGCCGCGCATGCAGACCGCCAACGCCGAACTCCGGCTCCAGGGCGCGCTGGCCGGCCTCGGCATCGCCCGCTTGTCGCTGATCTATTGCGAAGCGGAGGTGGCCCAGGGGCGCCTGGTCAAGGTATTGCCGGACTATCCGCCACCGCCGCTGCGGATCTTCGCCTTGCTGCCGGACCGCCGGTTGCAGCCGCGCAAGGTGCGCGTGTTCATGGAAGCGGTGGAAGCCATGATGGCATCCGGATTGCTGGGTAGCGGAAACKACGCAGCCGCGCCCGGCCCGTGAAGGCGGCGCGGCTGCGGGGTCATGCGCAAGGGGCGGCTGGCAGGCCGGCCCGTTGGCGCCTGGCTAGGCTGTGGCCACTTCTTGACGACTACGGTTGATAGGCCACAACTGCTGTCTCTTCCATCCCAGGTGAATGCCGGGGCGCAATCAGGCGCCGTCGCTGAAGCTGCTGCGGGCTTCGTTCGTGCCGCGGGCGCCGTCGGTGTACGGGTCACGCGGGCCGTTGTGGGCACCATCCGTGAACGGGTCGCGGCGGCCGTTGTGGGCGCCATCGGTGAACGGATCGCGCGGACCGGTGCGGGCGCCGTCGGTGAACGCGTCCACCGTGCGGCCGATGCTGCCGTCGAGGCGGGCGAGGTCGGAAACCGGCGAGTTGGCGTGCGCGGAGGCGGCAGCCATCGACAAGCCGATGGCGCAGAGGAGGGTAACGGCGAGGGTGCGGGGCTGTGTGAGAGTCTTCATGATGCTGCTTTTTCCTTCTGGCATGTCGTGGTGTGTTCCACGTTGCACGTACTGTAGGCGGCCTTCTGCCCAGGAAAAAGAGCTAATCCTCAAAACACTGTTCGTCAGTCTGGATAATCCCGCCCGGATTTTTGGCCTGGACGGCCATCCGCACCCGCGCCGGCTTGAGTCAGAGACCGAAACGTGCGCCAAACAGCCCTGCGCCAAGCCGGGCAATGATCATCAGCAGGATCTGCGCGATCACGAAAAGGACCAGCGGCGAGATGTCAAAGCCGCCCAGGCGCGGCACCACGCGGCGGATCGGACGCAGCAGCGGTTCCGTCAGGTGGTTGATGGCAGGCGTGACCGGCGAATGCGGATTGACCCAGGAAAGGATCGCCATCAGCAGCGTGACCCACATCACCATGCTGATGCCCCACTTCAATACGTTGAGAACGGCAATCAGCAGGACCAGCGGCAGGTAGGGCGCGAGGTCGCCTCCGGAAAGCAGCAGCACGAGCAGCAGGAACACCAGGGCGGTCAGCCAGGCGCCGATCAGGGTCGCCCAGTCGATGCCGCCAAGGCCCGGAATGACCCGGCGCAATGGCCTGACCAGCCAGTCGGTAACCTGGAATACGCCTTGCGAGACGGGGTTGCGCGTGGGTAGCCGTGCCCATTGCATCCACAGGCGCAGCAGTAGCGCCATGCCGAACAGGGTGAAGACGGTATCGAGCAGGAAAAGGGCGATTTCCGTGAACATCGGTTTCGGTTCCGGTGGCAGTAGTGATGTCGGCAGTCAGGAGTGTCTGCGGACGCACAGATTCTGCCATACCCGCACAGGCGGCGGTCGAAACCGGAGCCTGCCTTTGTCAACTGGCTAACGCCGATGAGTCGGGGGACCGCCGGAGGCAGCCCCTATAATGAGCGTCGAGCCAAGTTCCCCCAGCGTCCGCACGCTGCCCCGCCATGACCCGCCAGCCTGCCGCATCCCGATCCCTGCTCGACAAGCAGGACTTCGAAGCCCTCTCCGATTTCCGCTACCAGTTGCGGCGTTTCCTGCGGTTTTCCGAAGATGCCGCGCACAACGAAGGCCTGACCGTGCAGCAGTACCTGCTGATGCTGCATATCCGTGGCTGCGCCGGCAAGGACTGGGCTTCGATCGGCGAACTGGCGGAGCGCCTGCAAGCCAAGCAGCACGGCGTGGTGGCGCTGGTCAACCGCTGCGAGGCAGCCGGCCTGGTCAAGCGCAAGGCCAATCCGGATGACCGCCGGATCGTGGAAGTCCATTTGCTCGCCAAGGGCGAGCGTTTCCTGAACCGGCTGGCCATGCTGCACCGGAGCGAACTCGAATCGCTGCGCGGCACCTTCCGCGTAGCGCGCCTTACGGCCTTCAACGACGATGGCGCGGAGCGCGCCTGAGCCGTCGTGAAGCAGGCGGCCCGGGTTTTTCGACCCAAACCGCATGCGCCGTTACAGGCAGTTACCATTCACAAGGCTCGGTGACACCCGAGGCGGCCCCGCGGCCCTAGACTCGCGCGCATTCCCACTCGCGATATCCGCAGGAGCTACAAATGCCTTTCCCCTCTTTCCCCCTTCGTACCAGCGCGCTCGCCCTGCTTGCCGCGGGCGCCCTGGCCGGTTGCGTGACCGCGCCATATGGCGGCGGGTATGGTGGCTACGGGAGCTATGGCAACTCCGGCGCGTATGGCAGCAGCACGCAGGCAAGCGGCGGCTATCCCGTTGCCTATCCGCAGCAGGGCTACTCGCAACCGGCCTACCCGCAGCCGGAATATCCGCAGGCCGGCTACCCGCAGCAGGCGCCGGTGCAGGAGAGCTACCCGCAGCAAGGTTATCCCCAGCAGTCCTATCCGCAAGCGGGCTACCCGCAGGCTAATACGGCCCAGGGCGCCTACGGCAGCGATGCCTATGGCGTGCGCTACGGCAACGTCGAATACATCGAGATGTTGCCCGGGCAGGCGCCGGCAGGCGGCGTCGCCGGCGCGCTGATCGGTGGCGTCGTCGGCGGCCTGCTTGGCCACCAGGTGGGAGGCGGCCGTGGCAATACGGTGGCGACCATTGGCGGCGCGGTGGCCGGTGCCCTGGCTGGCAACGAGGTCGAGAAGCGTACTACTACGGCGCCGCCCGCGTACCGCATCCGGGTACGCACCACCGACAACGGCTATCTCACGCTGACGCAGTCGACGCCCTACAACCTGCGCAACGGCGACCGGGTCAAGGTGCAGAACGGCGTGGCGATGCCCTACTGAAGGCGTGGCTGCCGGGTCTTCCATTGCGTAAGGGGTTCCCAGGTGGCGTAGCCGGTGCCGTGCACCCGCTACGCCACATGGCGCGATCTGTCCCACACCAGGGCGCACAGCTCCTGGCTCAGGCGCCGAACAAGCTGGCGTAGTCTTCCCGCAGTTGCCGTTTGAGCAGCTTGCCGGCGGTGTTGCGCGGCAGGTCCGCCACGAACACGATGCGTTTGGGCACCTTGAACGGTGCGAGCGCGGCGCGGGCATGGGCGAGCATCCCCTCCTCATCCGCGCCCGCGCCGCGCTTGAGCACGACGCAGGCCGCCACCGCTTCCACCCACTTGGGATGCGGCAGCGCGAAGACGGCCACTTCGGCCACGCCTTCATGCTGGTACAGGCACTCTTCGACTTCCCGGCTCGATACGAGCACGCCGCCGGAATTGATCACGTCCTTGATGCGGTCAACCACGTACAGATAGCCCGCCTCGTCCATATAGCCAAGATCGCCGGAGTGGAACCAGCCGCCGCTGAAGGCTTCAGCGGTCTGTCCCGGCTTGTCCCAGTATTCGGTAAGCAACTGCGGCGAGCGGTGCACGATCTCCCCGAGCTCGCCGGGTTTGGCATCCTGCATCTTCTCATCGACGATGCGGGTTTCCACGTTGAGCACGGGCCGGCCTGCCGAGGCAGGGCGTTCCCGGTGCGCTTCCGGCCCGAGCACCGTGGCCAGCGGCCCGATCTCGCTCTGCCCGTAGCAGTTGTAGAAGCCCAGCGCCGGCAGGCGCTCCCGCAGCTCCAGCAACACCGGTAGCGGCATGATCGACGCCCCGTAGTAAGCCTTGGTCAGCGAGGTCAGCTCGCGCGGATCGAAGTCCTGGTGGCGCAGCAGCGCGATCCATACGGTAGGCGGCGCAAAGAAGCTGGTGATGCCGGCCTCGCGCACAGTGCGCAGGCAAAAACCCGGCTCGGGGCTCTGCGCCAGCAAGATGGTGCCGCCCATCAGCAGCAGCGGCATCAGGAAGACATGCATCTGCGCGGAATGGTATAGGGGCAGCGCGGCCAGCGAATAGTCTTCCGGCTTGATATCGCACGTTGCAATCGCGCTCATGTACTCGGCCAGCAAGGCGCGATGAGTCATCAGCGCGCCCTTGGGCGCCGACGTGGTGCCGGATGTATACAGGATCTGCGCCGGCATGGCCTCATCTAGCGTGGCAAGAATATCCGCGCCGGGGCCCTGGGCGGCGGCGAGCACATCGCGCGGGCCACCGCCATGCAGGCTGCCCAGCAGGGGGCAAGGCAGGCCGTCGACTTGCGCGGCCAGCGCCGGATCGGCGAACAGCGCGCTGGCGCCGGACTGGTTGACGATGTACTCCACTTCCCCGCGCGTCATCGAGAAATTCACCGGCACATGGATCAGCCCGGCACGCAGGCAGCCCAGCCACAGCAGCACATAGGCATCCGAGTTCTTGCCAAAAGCCGCCACCCGGTCGCCGGGGCGCAGGCCCCACCGTTGCAGCGCCGCGCCCACGCTGGCCGCCGCGGCCTCAAGCTCACGGTAGCTCCAGCTGCGCTCGCCGAAGCGCAGGGCGATCTTGTCGGGACTGCGCCTTACCGCACGGGCGAGGGCATCGGGGACGGTGTTGCGCAGGACGCGTTGCTGCTCTGACTGCATGGTGGTCTCCGTTCTGTTTTTTTTAGGGTCCAGCAAGTCTTGAGCCGATGCCGCAGCGGGTCATGGGTCGATCATGCACGGATCAGTACCGATGGCGGGCGATGATGCGCGATGGCTGCGGCGTTGGCGCTCGGGAGCCAGGATACGGGCGGGGCGCCCGCGGTGCAAGGCACCCGGGCGAGGGGGACGCTGGGGGAGGCGCTGCGCCGCAGCTTGTGCAGCGCAGCGATGCGGCGGACGGGCTTACAGCGCGCCGGCGAGGAAGGTCAGTGCGCGGCCATGTGCCAGCGCGGCAGAGGGCTGGTGATAGGAACCACGCGCCCAGCAGTTGAAGCCGTGATCGGCCTGGGCATAGACGTGGATCTCCGCGCGCGGATTGCCGGCCACCGCGGCGCGCACCTGCTCGACAGCCTCCGCCGGGATGTGCGCGTCGAGCGCGCCATAGTGGAACTGCACCGGCACCTTGATGCTGGCGGCTTCCTTCAGGTTGTTCTGGATGCCGCCACCGTAATACGGGACCGCCGCGTCGACCAGGCCGCGCGCGGCGCTCAGGTAGGACAGCAGGCCGCCGAAGCAGTAGCCGACCGCCGCAATCTTCGCACCCGCGCCGAGCTGGGCGCGCAGCGCCTTGGCGGTAGCGGCGATATCCTTCACCGCCAGTTCCACGTCGGTCTTCTGGCGCAGTTCCATGGCGCTTGCCCAGTCATCGCCGGAGTAGCCCAGTTCCACGCGCGGCGCGTGGCGCCAGAATACATCGGGCGCCAGCACCACATAGCCGTCGAGCGCGTACTGGTCCGCTACCGCGCGAATATGCTCATTGACGCCGAAGATTTCCTGTACAAGCACGATGCCCGGCGCGCTGGCGGCCTTGCCGGCGGGGGGCAGGGCCAGGTAGGCATCGAAGGCGCCGCCTTCGGTTTCGACACGGATCCATTGGCTGTTGTCGGGCATGGTGGCTTGCTCCATCGGTGTTGGGTTTGAGGAATGAAAAGGTAACGCGGGGATAAGACGGCGGTAAGGCAGTGACGGGACGTAAATCCGGCAAACCGCAAGTGTGCCACTGTCCGGCCAGACGTGCCGGGCGTGCAGCAACCCGTGCCGCCACGCCGCCGTGGCGGGCGCGCGCTTGCCACGCGCCCGCCACTTCCCTGCCGCGTCGGCGCCGGATCAGCTCGCAGGGTGAACGCCAGGCAGGAACTCGATTCCGGTGCGCTTCACCAGTTCGCCATAGGAGATCGGCTTGCCGGGCCGCGCGGCGTCTGAATTCTCGATCCAGTGCGCCCAGGCCCGGTTCGTCGACGGGTCATAGACCAGCTTGTAGAGATACGTCGGGACCCAGACTTTCCCGCTGCCGATCGTGCGCACGTTCCCGTCGAATACCGGGCCCGTAATGACATAGACATCGCCGGTCGCGCGCATCGCATACTTGCGCGTGGCCTTTTCGATGGAGGCCCACGCCTTGCGGTTGTTCTGGCTGTATTGCGGCACGACGTTAGCCAGCGTGAACGATTGCGCCATGGCCTGCGCGGTCGGCTGATCGGCAGCAGGCGACATGTGTCCCCGGTCCAGTCCTTCATTGCCCTTGTAGTCGTCCAGCTCTGCCCGCTCCGAGCGCGGCAGGCGCGCATCGGAGAAGAAACGGTTGGTTCGCTCTTCGTCCTTGGCATCCATCAACTGCGCGCGCGACAGGCGCTCGGCAACAAAAAGCGGTGTCTTGCTGCGGCCGGAGTGCATGACCGCGAATGCGTCGTAGCACAGCGCACGCAGCTTGAGTTCCGGCGAACCCGGCGCCTTGGGTGCTGCCTGTTGCGCGAAGAATTGAGGGCACTCGGAAAAGCCACCGGAAGCGCTGGCCAGGCCGGAGGTCAGGCACAGAGCCAGCGAGAGGAAAAGCTTCTTCATTCGGGAACGGAATCCTTAAAGATCAGGGTGAACACCGCAGGCGTGCGCCGTGCCGGCGTTCATCACAGTTAAGCCCGCGCAAGGCGACCGCATGGACGCGAGGGCAGGCCGTGCGGCGCCCGGACAGTGGCTCGGTCCGGGCCGCGGGCGTCGGGCATTCTGCCAGACCGGGGCGCAATGAGCGAGGGAGATAGCGCAGGGCGTCAATGAGAGGGATCTCATCTCGCACGGCAGCAGCTTTTATAATCGCGCTTTGCATAATCATCAGACGCCCTCACTTCCACGGCGCATATCACCATGCTTAACCGGCTGGAAATGCTTAGGATCTTCTGCGCGGCGGCGGAGTCGGCTTCGTTCAAGGCAGCCGCCACCCGGCTGGGCACGTCCCCGCAAACCGTGACGCGCGCGGTCAAGGACCTTGAGGAAGCCGTGGGCGAACCGCTGTTCCACCGCAATACGCGTCAGATCCGCATCACTGCCGCCGGTGAGCGGCTGGCCGAGCGCGCGCGCTCGGCATTGCTTGATGTGGACAGCTTGTTCGCGCATCCGGCCGGCCGCTCGGACACCGAGCTCAAGGGCACTGTGCGGATTACCGCGCCCAGCACGCTCGGCCGGCTGCACTTGCTGGCGGCGCTGCGGCAGGTGGCGCTGGCGCATCCGGGCATCACGCTCGATATCCGGCTCTCGGACCAGATTGCCGATGTGGTCGACGACGAAATCGATATCGGCCTGCGCCTTGGCATGTTCCGCGACGGAAACCGAGATGGAGGCGATCCTCTCCGGACTCGCTTACGGCCAGTTGCCCGACTACCTCGCGCAGCCCCACCTGCGCTCGGGCCGCCTGGTCAGCGTGCTGGACCGGCATGCACCGGCACCGTGGGGCTTGTATATCTATCGCTCGCGCCGCAGCCCGGTGCCGATGCGCATCCGGCTGGTATTCGACGCGCTGGTGGCCTACTTCACTGGCAGCGCCGCCGTGGCGCCCTGAGCTACCGTTCTCTCGCTCGCCGGCGAGAGGCCGGCGGCAGCTATCCGTGGAGATAATTCCATCCGGTGGAATACTGAAATCAAAACATTTCCATTTTTGTTGATGCCGTCAGCCAACATAATCGTCTCGTCGGCAGGCAAACCGCCTGCGCACGGATACGGAGTGGATGATGAGCACAAATATCGCAGGCAAGGTCGTTGTCATTACTGGCGCCAGCAGTGGACTGGGCGAAGCCACCGCGCGCCACCTGGGCGCCGCCGGCGCCTCGCTGGTGCTGGCCGCGCGGCGCGGCGATCGTCTGGAGACGCTGGCCGCGGAGATCCGCGCCAAGGGCGGCAAGGCCGAGGTGGCGATCGCCGATGTGAGCCGGCGTGCCGATGTCGAAGCCCTGGTGCAGAAGGCGGTCGACAGCTATGGCCGGGTCGATGTCATGATCAACAATGCCGGCCTCATGGCCATCGCCCCCATGAGCGAGACAAAGGTCGAGGAATGGGAGCGCATGATCGACATCAACATCAAGGGCGTGCTGTACGGCATCGCCGCCGCGCTGCCGGTGTTCCAGAAGCAGGGCGCCGGGCACTTCATCAATATTGCCTCGGTCGCGGGCGTAAAGGTGTTCAGCCCGGGCGGCACGGTGTACAGCGGCACCAAGTTCGCGGTGCGCGCCATCTCGGAAGGCTTGCGCCATGAAGCCGGTGGCGCCATCCGCACCACGGTGATCTCGCCGGGCGCGGTGGACTCAGAGCTCAAGCTGGGCAGCAGCCACGCGGAGAGTGCGAAGACGGTGGGCGAGTTCTACCGGCAGGCCATCCCGGCGGACTCGGTGGCACGCGCGATCGCCTACGCGATCGAACAGCCGGCCGACGTGGATATCAACGAAATCGTGTTGCGTCCTGCCGTGCAGGAATTCTGAGCAAGGTGGCAGGCAGCACGCGCTCCCGCGCATCAGGCGGCGCGCGGCGTCGTCTTTCGGGACCGCATGGCCGATGGCCGCACCTGTTGCAGCGCGCGCAGGCTCTGGATGGCGTCCTCAATGGCCTCGATACCTTGCGTGAGGCGGTCGCGGGCCTGGCCCAGCGCGGTCTGGGTCTCGGCGTCGAAGATGGCAAGGTGATCCAGCGAGTCGACCTCGGCCTGCAACTGGCCGACCAGTCGCCTTAACTGTGCGGTACTGTGTGAAGCGGTGGAGCGGATTGCCATTGCGGTCTCCGGAAAGGCAGGGCGCACATTCGTAAGGTAGAACGTATGCGCGGGAAAGGACAAACACTTTCTCGGCGCATGCATGCGTTTTACGCATTTGGCAACACATCGCAACGGGCAACGCGATGGCATGATCCTTGCCGGCGCAAACACCGAGCCCCGGCCGCACCGTCTCAGAAAATCTGCCGCATGCCAAGCATGACACCGAACCGCGTCGTGCCGGCGGACGCAGTCACGGGGCTGCCGCCCCAGTACTCCGTCTCGCGTCCCGCGGCCCCGCCGCGCGCCCTGACCGCATCGACTTCCAGGAACAGACTGGTTCGCTTGGAGAACGCGTAGTCCGCCACGGCGGCCACGGCATCCGCCGATCCTCCCCCGAGCCACTGGGAGGTGGCCTGGAACTGCGTGGTGACGCCGCCGCCTTGCTGGTAGCGATAGTACGCGGCCGACAGGTGCAAGGCCGGCATGGCCTGATGCCCGAGTCCGGCAAAGTAGATGCCGAAGCGCGCGGCGCCGGCATCCTCGTGGCGGCCCATATGCCCCAGGTAGAGGGTGGTCTTGCCGACGGCGTACGAGCCGCCCGCCGACCAGTTGCGGATGGTGCCGGCCCCGTCCGCCGTGCGCCGCTGGTCGTACGACAGGCCAAGCGCGAGCGGTCCCTTCTGGTACATGGCGCCGCCCCCGAGGGTCTGGCCTTTGCCGGCGCTGCCGGGCTGCTCGCCAAAGCCGTAGTCCAGTTGCACCGTCACCGGCCCCAGCGTGCCCTTGTAGACCACGCTGTTGTTGATGCGGTAGTCCTGGAAGAAGATATCGCCGCCGAGGTACAAGGGGTCCGACCAGAAATTGCCCCAGCCCTGGTCCAGCGGATTGAAGCTCCAGCCCACGTTGTTCAGGGCGTTGTACTGCCGGCCGAAGGTGAGGCTGCCCCAGGCGCCAGCCAGGCCGACATAGGCCTGGCGGCCGAACAGCGCGTTGTACGCGGTCTGGCCGTTGTCGATGCCGAAGCCGTTTTCCAGCAGGAACACCGCCTTGTTGCCGCTACCCAGGTCGTTCTCGCCCTTCAGGCCCCAGCGGCTGCCGCCGATGCCGCTCGCCACCAGTTCCGCCTGGTCGTGATGCAGGCCATCGATATTGCTGGTGTAGCGCACCGCGGTGCTGACCACGCCGTACAGGTTGACGCTGGATTGCGCGTGGCTACCGCCGGCGGCGGGCAGCAGCGCCCCCGCAAGCAGCCAGCGCAGGGCTGTCTTGTGCATTGATGTCTCCTCYGGTCTGTGGGATAGCCAGGTGGGCGGGTGCCGTCCCCGGATTGGCCGCTGCTTACAGGTCGAGCACGATCCGCTGTCCCCTGGCCCGGGAAACGCAGATCATCATGGTCTTCTGTGCGGCCTTTTCGGCGTTGCTCAGGTACTGGTCGCAGTGCTGCGCCTCGCCTTCGAGAATGCGCGTCTCGCAGGTGCCGCACACGCCTTCGCGGCACAGGCAGTCGACGCTTGCCGCGTTCTCGCGCTCGATGGCCTTGAGAATGGTTTCGCCGCTGGCCACCTCCACGGTCCTGCCGGATTTCGCCAGCACTACCGAGAAGGCGCCGCCGCCTTGGGGCGCCGCGGCGAACTGCTCCCAGTGCACGCGCTCCCTGGGAACGCCGTGCGCCGCCGCCGCGTCCTGCACGGCTTCGATCAGCGGCTGCGGCCCGCATACATAGACATGCGCGCCGTCCTGCAGCCTGCCCAGCAGCGTGCCGAGGTCGAGTTTCTGCCCCAGGCTGTCGGCGTAGAAGCGGAAGCGGCCGCTGTCCGGCGCGGCGGCGAGCTCGTCGCGAAAGGCGCCATGCTCCGGGCTGCGAAAGGCGTAGTGCAGCTCGTAGTCCGCGCCGCGCCGCCGCAGTTCGTGCAACTGCGACATGAACGGCGTAATGCCGATGCCGCCGGCGATCAGGACGTGGCGCCGCGCCTCCTCGCGCAAGCCGAACAGGTTGTTCGGCGTGGTGATCGTCAGCGTATCGCCGGCGCGTACCTTGTCATGCAGGAAGGCGGAGCCGCCCTTGGATCGCTCCTCGCGCCGGACACCGATCTGGTAGCAACTGCGGTCCTCGGGCGAGTTCATCAGCGAGTACGCATTGCTGTAGCGCTGGCCGCTGTCTTCCATCTGCACGATCACATGGCCGCCGCCGGAGAAGCCCGGCATGGGGCCGCCTTCCGGAAGCGCCATCGTGAAGCGCTTGATCTGTGGCGTGACGTCTTCGATGCGGGTGACGGTGACGCGCATCGACTGGTAGGGGTTGCCCATGCTGCTTCCTTCTTTCTTCAGGCTTGGTATCACTCTCGTGCGTGGCTTACAGCGCCATGCAGAGGTATTTCTTTTCCAGGTAGTCGTCGATGCCGTAGCGCGAGCCTTCGCGGCCCAGGCCAGACTGCTTCACGCCGCCAAACGGTGAGACTTCGTTGGAGATCATGCCGGTGTTGATGCCGACCATGCCGTACTCGAGCTGTTCGGCGACACGCCAGACGCGGCCGATGTCGCGGCTGTAGAAGTAGGCGGCCAGGCCATAGATGGTGTCGTTCGCCATGCGCACCACATCCTCCTCGCACGAGAAGCGCACGACCGGCGACACCGGCCCGAAGATTTCCTCGTCGAGCACGCGCATGCCGGGCTTGACCCCGGTCAGGACGGTGGGCGCGAAGAACTGCTCGCCGGCGGCGTGCGGCTGGCCGCCGATGCGCAACTGCGCGCCCTTGGCGACGGCGTCGTCGACCAGCTCGCTGACCTTGGCCACCGCCGTGGGCGTGATCAGCGGACCGATCTCGCTGCCGGCGTCGAAGCCGTTGCCCACGCGCAGTTCGGCCACCTTGCTGGTGAACAGGTCGACGAAACGGTCGTACACCGCGTCATGCACGTACAGCCGGTTCACGCACACGCAGGTCTGCCCGGCATTGCGGTACTTCGCCTGCAGGGCGCCTTCGACGGCCGCTTCCACGTCGGCATCGTCGAACACAATGAAGGGTGCATTGCCGCCCAGCTCCAGCGACACTTTCTTGATGGTGCCGGCGCATTGCGCCATCAGCAGGCGGCCCACCGGCGTCGAGCCGGTGAACGACAGCTTGCGCACCAGCGGATGGCTGGTGAACTGCTTGCCGATGGCGACTGCGTCGCCGGTGACGATATTGAGCACGCCCGCCGGAATGCCGGCCCGCAGGGCCAGTTCGGCCAGCGCGAGCGCCGTGAACGGCGTCTCGTTGGCGGGCTTCACCACCATGGTGCAGCCGGCGGCGAGGGCCGGCGCCGCCTTGCGAGTGATCATTGCCGCGGGGAAGTTCCAGGGCGTGATGGCCGTGCAGACGCCGATTGGCTCCTGCACTACCAGCAGCCGCTTGTCCGCCGTGGGCGAGGGGATCACGTCGCCGTAGAGGCGCTTGGCTTCCTCGGCGAACCACTCGATGAACGAGGCGGCATAGCGCACCTCGCCCAGTGCTTCCTGCAGGGGCTTGCCTTGCTCGTGCGTCATCAGCACGGCCAGGTCTTGCTCGTGCTGCAAGATCAGTTCGAACCATTTGCGCAGCAGGCCGGCGCGCTCCTTGGCGGTGCGCTGCTTCCAGGCCGGCAGCGCGGCGTTGGCCGCCTCGATGGCGGCGACGGTTTCCGCCTCGCCCATCCGCGGCACGGTACCGACCTGTTCGCCCAGGGCCGGATCGAACACCGCCACGGTGTCGCCGGAGGCGGCGTCGCACCAGCGGCCATCGATGCAGGCCTGTTGCCGGAACAGCGTGTTGTCGTTGCGTTTCATGCTGGCTCCCTTGGCTCAGACGGGCTGGTATTGCTTGGCCATCTTCTGATGGAAATGCACGATGCCGTGCTCGCTGATGCCGCTGCGCTGCTGGTCGACCATGATGCGGCCCTGGCCGCGATAGCCGCGCGACTTCAGGCCGCGCTGCACGCTCTCCACCAGGCGCAGGTCTTCAGGTCGGAACACGTCCCGGTACCACTCGACGAGCTTCTGCTGCTCCTCGGTCAGTTCCTTGTTCAGGAAGTAGATCTCGTAGTGCTGCAGCGTGACTTCGGCGCTGGCCGGGAACTCGTAGATCACCGTCATGAAGTTGGCGCCGGGCGGCACGTTGAACATCGTGCAAGGCCAGGCCCAGAAGCCGGCGAAGCTCGGGTCCTTGACCGACTCGTCGAGCTTGAACGACTTCTCGGACGACTTGGCATGGCCGAACTGCAGCGACCAGTTCTCGTGCAGCGTGTGCCAGTACTTGTCCACTTGCACCGAGTCCGCGAAGCTGGGATGGGCCGGGCCGCAGTGGTAGCACTCCATGTAGTTGTCAACGATGCTCTTCCAGTTGGCCGGGGTCTCGGTCACGAAGCGCGCGCCCAGGTGCAGGTCGTCGATCACGGGGCAGGCTTCGCGCATGCGGGCCTGCAGGCCCGGCAACTGCGCTTCCACCGTGCCGGCGTCCGGGTTGAGGTTGATAAAGACGAAGCCGGCGTACTCCTCGACCCTGACCGGCACCAGGCTGGATTTGTCCTTGTCGAAGTGGGCGACGTTCTCGCAATTGCGCGCATGGGCCAGCTCGCCGTCGAGCTTGAAGGTCCAGGCGTGGTACGGGCAGGTGATCACGTTCCTGGCGCGGCCGCTGCCCGACAGCAGTTGGTGGCCGCGATGCGGGCACACGTTGTAGAACGCGCGCAGCACGTTGTCGCGGTCGCGCAGCACCACGATGTTCTCGCCGATCACCTCGCGCGTGATGTAGTCATTGGGCTGGGCCAGTTCGCTGCGATGGGCGATGCAGATCCAGCTGTTGGCGAAGACCTTTTCTTTCTCGAACTCGAAGATCGCTTCGTTGGTGTAGTACGACTTGGGCAGGGTCCAGGCGTTTTCGGGGTCGGCGCAAAAGTCTGGAGCGAGCGGAGCAATGTCTTTCATGATCGTTGTCTATGATGGTTAACTGTTAATCTATATTTAACAAATCGGACAAAAAGGAGACCCGTTGCCGGGCCGGCGTTTCAAAGCGTGGCGGCGGCGGACTGGTCGCGCGGGAGGGCTTCGGGTGGCTGGCCGGCGGGCGCAGGGGCGCCGGCGTTGCGCTCGGGCACGAAGCCAGCTTCGATGTCGTGCGCGGGCACCGTACCGAAATCCTGCAGCAGCCAGCGGAACAGGCCGAACAGCTTGATGGCCAGGATCACCAGGAACGGGATCGCGGTCAGCACCACGGCGGTCTTCATGGTGTCCAGCGATGCCTTGGTGAACAGCATGGCCAGGGGCACCAGCGTCAGCAGCACGCACCAGAACACGCGGCTGCCTRGCGCGGGGTCTTCGCCTTCGCGCATATTCCGTGTGGTGGTGGCGGCCACCGCATAGGCCACGGCATCCACGTGCGCCGCCAGGAAGATGATCATGATGAACAGGTAGGCCGCCAGGAACAGCTTGCCGGCAGGCAAGGCCAGCAACAGCATTTCCACCGCGGATTCGCCGCCATGCTCCTTCAGGATGCGCGGCACGTCGATGGCGCCGCTGATGTACTGGTGCATGCTGTAGCTTTCCAGCGCGCCGAAGAAGAACCAGCAACCGACGCTGCCGCCGAGCAACAGCGCGTAAATCACTTCCTTGATCTTGCGGCCCTTCGACACGCGGGCCACGAACATCGCCACGCCCGGCGAGTACGACACCCACCACAGCCAGTAGAACACCGTCCAGCCGCGGCTGAAGGTGCCGTCGCCGGTGGGATCGGTAAACAGGCTCATGTGGATGTAGTTCTGCAGCATCAGGCCCAGGCCGTTGACGACATTGTTCGCAGTGAACAGCGTCGGGCCCACCGCGAGCACCACGGCGGCCAGCAGCAGCGCGCCCCAGCACACCATATGGCTAAGGCGCTGCATGCCGCCGTCGATGCCGACATAGGCGCTGAGCGAGAAGATCACGGAGACGCCGACGATCACGATCAACTGCGTGACGAACGTATCGGGCACACCGCTCAGGCCCGACAGGCCGCGCGTGAAGGTGGAGGCTGTCAGGGCGATCGATACCGTCAGTGCGCCGAACATGGTCAGCAGGAAGATCAGGTCCACCGCCCGGCCCACGGGACCGCTGGCCTTGAAGCCGGTCACGGCCTGCACCATCGAGGCCAGGTTCAGGCCCTTGTTCTTGCGCACATGGAAGTGATACGCCATGGCGAGCGAGGGCAGGGCGTAGACCGCCCAGGCGCTCAGGCCCCAGTGGAAGAACGAATAGCTGATGCTGTACTCCAGCGCCTGGCGCGTACCGGTGGCGATGTTCAGGCCCGGCGACTGGTAGTAATAGACCCATTCCATCACGCCCCAGTACATGGTCGAYGACCCCATGCCGGCGCAGATGAACATGAAAACCCACGACAGCGTGGCGTATTCCGGCTTGCCTTCGCCCAGGCGCACATTGCCGTACTTGCTGAACGCCAGCGCCAGGCAGGCGATGACGCAGCCGAAAACGAACACCTGGACAAAGGATCCGAACGAGCGCGTGGCCCAGTTGAACAGTTGCGACGCGGTGGCGGCTGCCTGGCTGGGCCACATGGTCATGGCGACCACGGTGGCGGCGACCGCAGCCACGGTGCAGCCTGTCAGGAACAAGTCCCTGCTGCTTTTTGTAGTACTCAATTTAGTCTCCTCCTCCATGCGTCCGTGCGCACGGAATGGTTGGCAGTTGCGGGGCATGGGGCCTTCTCCGGGCTCCTTGATGATTTTTGGAAAGTTAACCAATAAGTTACGATAACCATTGGTTAACGAAGCGTAGTCTAAGGAAGAATTCCGGCTTGCACAAGCGGGATTTCGCTTTACCTGTGCGCGCTCCTGAAAAATGCCGGGGTGGGCGTGGAGAACGATGCACTTCGTGCCGTGCCGCGCGTTCGGGACGCGTTGCGGAAGGTGTTCGCGTGTCGGCGGTGTATCCTTTCGGACTCTTAGGATTCGTTACTGGCCTGACCTCGGGTGACCCAGGCTCATGCGGCCGCTACCATGACAGAAAACAGCTTTGCTTTCCGCCTGAAGGAATTGCTCGAGCACAAGAAGCTCACGCTCCAGGCCGTCGCCACCGCGCTGGGGCTGTCGCGCCCCGCCGTCCATAAATGGACGCGCGGCGGCGAGATCGACTATGACAACCTGCGCAAGCTGGCCGCGTTCCTCAACGTCAACTGGATCTGGCTGCGCTACGGCGAAGAGGCCCAGCGCGAGGCCGAGTCGTCCAGCGCCGTGCCGTTGCCGATGACGATGACGGATGTGCGGCGCAAGTACACCGCCGAGATCATGGATAGCGAAGCCCGGATGAAGCTGGCGCAGGAGGCCGCGCGCATCGTGACCTGGGAGTGGAACCTCATCACCGATGCCGTCACCTATTCGCCGAACGTGGAAAGCGTGTACGGCTGGCCGATCGCCAGCAATGCCGACTTCTGGAAGCGCGCGCACCCCGACGATATCCCGATGATGGAGCGGATCTACGAGGACTCGCTGCGCACCGGCGAGCCGCACGAGTTCGATTTCCGCATCCTGCCGCCGGATGGCGGCATCCGCTGGATTTCCTCGCGCGCGACGCCGATCCGCGATGTCGAAGGCCGCCTGGTCAAGATGGTCGGCATCAGCATGGACAACACTGCGCGCAAGAAGGTGGAGCAGTCGCTGCGCGATCAGCAGGCGCGCTTTCGCGCGGTCTTCGAGCTTGCCTCCGAAGGCATGGCGCTGATCGGGATCGGCTGGCAATGGGAGTCGGTCAACGCGGCGCTGACCGGCATGCTCGGCTATGCGGAGGCGGAGCTGGCGGATATCACCTTGCCAGATCTGCTGGCGGGCGATGGCGAAGCGCTGCAGGCCCTGCTGACGGGTAGCGAGGAGCGTTGCGCGTTCGAAGCCCGCCTTGTGCGCAAGGACGGGCGGCAGTTGCCGGTCAGCATCCGGGCCGCGCTATGCCGCGACGAAGAGTCCGGGCAGCCGACGCACGTGATCGTGGCCGTCCAGGCGACCGGCAAGGCGACGGGCAAGGCGACGGGCAAGGCGACCGGCAAGGTGAAATAGCGCCGCGCCCCGCGGCGCGAGGCACGGCCAGAGCGCTTCAGGCGGCGAGGGCTTGCGCATCGGCCTGGCGCACCAGCGCGGCGATCGCCTCGCCCACGTCCCCGGTATGCGCGTCGCCGCCCAGGTCAGGTGTGCGCGGGCCCCGCGCCAGCACGGTCTCGATGGCGCGCACGATGGCGTCGTGCGCCTCGCGGCAGCGCGCGCTGCCGGCTTCATCCATGCCTTCGGCGCCGCCGAGGAACTCCAGCATCAACGCACCGGACCAGATCATGGCGATCGGGTTGGCGATGGCCTTGCCGTAGATGTCGGGGGCGGAGCCATGCACCGGCTCGAACAGCGACGGGAACTTGCGGTCCGGGTTGAGGTTGGCGGAGGGCGCCAGACCAATGGTGCCGGCGCAGGCGGGGCCCAGGTCGGAAAGGATGTCGCCGAACAGGTTGGAGGCCACCACCACGTCGAAGCGGTTGGGCTGGAGCACAAAGCGTGCGGTGAGGATGTCGATGTGCTGGCGGTCCACCGTCACGTCGGGATAGTGCTGCGCCATCGCGTCGGTGCGCTCGTCCCAGTACGGCATACTGACCGCAATGCCGTTGGACTTGGTGGCCACGGTGAGGTGCCGGCGCGCGCGCGAGTTGGCCAGTTCGAAGGCATAGCGCAGCACGCGGTCGGTGCCGACTCGGCTGAATACGGATTCCTGCAGCACCACCTCGCGCTCGGTGCCCTCGAACATGCGGCCGCCCAGCGAGGTGTACTCGCCCTCGGTGTTCTCGCGCACCACGAAGAAGTCGATATCGCCCGGCTTGCGGTTTGCCAGCGGGCAGGGCACGCCCTCGAACAGCCGCACCGGGCGCAGGTTCACGTACTGGTCGAAGTCGCGGCGGAACTTCAGCAGCGAACCCCACAGCGAGACGTGGTCGGGCACCTTGGCGGGCCAGCCCACGGCGCCGAAATAGATCGCATCGAACCCTTCCAACTGCTCGCGCCAGTCGGCGGGCATCATGGCGCCGGTCCGCAGGTAGTAGTCGCAATGCGCCCAGTCGAAGCGCACGAATTCCAGGCCCAGCGAAAAGCGCTCGGCGGCGGCTTCGAGTACGCGCAGGCCCTCGGGCATGACTTCATTGCCGATGCCGTCGCCAGGGATGACGGCAATGCGGAAGGGTGCGGGGGAGGTGGTTGTCATGGCGGATGGTTCACAGTCTGGATTGGGATGGCCCATGGTAAGGAATTCCCGTCGGAATATAATCGGCCAATCCGTGAACCGATAAAACACACTTCGTGAAGAATGACCTGCTCAACGAGGACCTGCGCGTCTTCATCGAAGTCGCCCGCAAGTCGAGTTTCTCCGCCGCCGCGGAGGCGCTTGGCGTGTCGCCGGCCTATATCAGCAAGCGCATCCATATGCTGGAAGCTGCGCTTGCGGTCAAGCTGTTCCACCGCACCACCCGCCGCGTGGTGGTGAGCGAGGAGGGCGAGCGGGTCTACGCGCTGGCGCAGCGGATCCTGGACGATATCGATCATCTCTACGAGGAAGTCTCCAGCACGCGCCGCAACCCGCGCGGCCTGCTGCGGGTTTGCTCCAGCTTTGGCTTCGGGCGCCGGGTGGTGGCGCCGGCCATCTCGGAACTGTCCACCCTGTACCCCGCGCTCCAGGTGCGCTTCGAAGTGTTCGACCGGCTCGTTGACGTGGCGACCGAAGGCTTCGATCTCGACATCCGCGTGGGCGATGAGATCGCGCCGCACCATATCGCGCGCCGGCTGGGCGACAACCGCCGCGTGCTGTGCGCGTCGCCCGCCTACCTGGCACGCCGCGGCCGGCCGCGCACGCTGGCCGACCTGGCCAGCCACGACTGCCTGGTGATCAAGGAGCGCGACCATCCCTTTGGCGTGTGGAAGCTGCGTAACGGCAACGCGGAGCACACCGTCAAGGTCACCGGGCCGCTGTCCTCCAATAACGGCGAGGTCGTGGTGCGCTGGGCGATGGATGGACGCGGCATCGTGCTGCGTTCACTGTGGGATGTGGGCCCGATGCTGGCCAGCGGCGAACTGGAGCAGATCCTGCCGGAGTGCGGTCAGGACGCGAATATCTGGGCGGTGTACCCGTCGCGCCTGACCAGTTCGGCCAAGATTCGCGTTTGCGTGGAATTCTTCGAGACGTTCTTTCGCGAGCGGGCCGCCTCGCATGGAGCCATGCGAGGCTGATACCGGCTTAGTCCGCGTGAATATTCGCCGCCTGCGCGATCTTGCGCAGGCGCGCGATCTCGCTGGTGACGCGCGCGCGGTACTCGGCGGCGCTGCCGTACTCCGGCTCGAATCCGTTCGCGGTCATGCTTTGCTGCAGCGCCGGATCTTTCATCATGCTGGCGATGGCGGTCTCCAGCGTCTGGCGTACCGGGACGGGAATCCCCTTGGGCGCGACGATGGCGAACCAGGTGCTGAGCGACACGCCGGGAAAACCGCTTTCGATCGCGGTTGGCACCTGGGGCAGCAGCATCGAGCGCGTGGTGCTGGTGACGGCGATCGCCTTGACCTTGCCGCCCTTGATCTGCGGGGCCGCCGCCACCACGGTATCGACCGACAGCGGGATCTGGTTGCCGATCAGGTCGGCCATGGCCGGTGCGCTGCCCTTGTAAGGCACGTGCAGCAAGCCCATGCCGGTGGCCGCGTTGATCATCTCGCCGGCAAAGTGCGCGGTGGTGCCGGCACCATAGGAACCGTACGACATGCCGCCCGGCGTGGCCTTGGCCACGGTTACCAGTTGCTTGAGCGTATCCGCCTTGACCGCGGGGTTGGCCAGCAGCACCAGCGCGGTCGAGCCCACCATGCCAAGCGGYTCGAAACTCATTAGCGAATCGTAGGGCAGGCGCGAGTAGGTGACCGGGTTGACGGTGAACGTGGTGGCCGCGCTGAGCAGCAGGGTATAGCCATCCGGCGCGGATTTCGCCACGTAGTCCGCGCCGACGATGGTGCCGGCACCGGCCTTGTTCTCGACCACCACGGACTGCTGCAGGACTTCGCCGAGCTTGCGCGCCACCAGGCGGGCGAGCACGTCGGTGGAGCCACCGGGCGGGAACGGCACCACCAGCTTGACCGGTTTGTCCGGGTACGGCGCGGCCAGCGCCGGCCAGGCGGCAGCCAGGGCCGCGCAGGCCGCCACAACCAGCGCGAAGCCCCGGGCCACGCTGCCGGTGCCATTCAGGGTCCATCTCGTCATGCGCGTTGCAAACATCTGTGTTTCCCCTTGGTGTTGCGATCAATGTGGTCGATGGGATCGAATGGCCGCCGCCAGCCATGGCCCCTTACAAAGCCGGCCGGATGCGCCCGGCCGGATTGGCCTGCTCGAACAATTGCGCGAATGCCAGCAGCGCGCGTTCGCCGCGATACTTGCCGACGACCTGCAGGCCCACCGGCAAGCCGTCTTCCGTGAAGCCGCAAGGCACCGAGATGGCGGGATGCCCGGTGATGGTGATGCGGTAGCAGGAACGCATCCAGCCAATATAGCTCGGCATGGCCACGCCATCGATGCTTTGCGGGTATTCGGTTTCGACCGCGAACGGCAGGACCTGCGACACCGGCGCAATCAGGAAGTCGTAGCGTTCCAGCAGCGCCTGCATGCGCGCGAACATGCGGCTGTGCGCACGCTCGGCTTCGGCTATCGCAGCGCCGTCCTGGGTCAGTCCCAGGTCGATATTCCAGCGCACGGTGTCCTTCATCAGTTCGCCGTGCTCGGCCCGCGCGGGGCCGTAGTTGGTCGCGAACGCCAGCGCCCGCAGCACCTCGAAGGCATGGTCCGCGCCGCTGAAGTCCGGCTGGGCTTCATCCACCGTGCAGCCCAGCGCCTGGCAGTGACGAATGCCATCCTGCAGGATGCGGCTCACCGCCGGCTCGAACGGCAGCCCGCCCAGCGTCGGGCTGACGGCGATGCGCAGGCCCTTGCCATCGAGGCGGGGCGGCGCGGCGAATTCCGCCGCGCCGTTGGCCATGGCCAGCGGGTCGGCGGAATGGTCGCCTGCCAGCACGCTGAACATCAGCGCCACGTCGGCCACTGAGCGGCCCATCGGTCCACCCACCGTGAGCGTGTTGAACGCATGGCTGGCCGGCGTCATCGGCACCCTGCCGATCGAAGGCCGCAAGCCCACCACATTGCAAAAGCTGGCCGGGTTGCGCAGCGAGCCGCCCATGTCGGAGCCATCGGCCAGCACGACCATGCCCGCGGCCAGCGCGGCGGCGCTGCCGCCACTGCTGCCGCCGGCGGAGACGTCGTGCCGGTAAGGGTTGCGGGTGGCGCCGAATACAGCGTTGAAGGTGTGCGAGCCGGCGCCGAACTCCGGCAGGTTGGTCTTGCCCAGCATGATGGCGCCCGCTGCGCGTTGGCGAGCCACCACGGCGCTGTCCTGGACCGGCACGAAGTCCCGGTACACGGCGGACCCGAAGGTAGTGCGCACCCCGGCGCTGAGGAACGAATCCTTGTGCGCCACCGGCAGGCCGAACAGCGGGCCGGGCGCGGCGCCGCGCGCCAGCGCCGTGTCGGCCGCATCGGCGGCGGCCAGCGCCTGCTCGAAGGTGGTGGTGACGATGGCGTTGATGGCGGGGTTGACGCGTTCGGTGCGCGCAATGTGCGCGCTGACGGCTTCGCGCACGCCCAGTTCGCGGCTGCGGATGGCGGCGGCCATCTCCACGGCGCCGAGGTAGCAGATGTCTTCCATGAGGTCCTGGTCTCCTTCGTTGGCTTGTGGTGCTCTCTCTCGACCCGCCGCGACGCATCAAGCTGTGGTCCGGAAGGCAGAGCGAGGCAGGGGCATGGCATAACGATAATGGCAGCCGTCCCTGCGTTGGCGTGGGCCGTGTCGCAATGCCAACAGCGTTCCCGGCGCTCGCGGGCGGCTTCGCGCACACCTATGGCGTGGCGCGGCGCATTATCCGCACCGCCGAGGTGCCGTTTGCGCGAGAAGGTGCCGCAGCGGCGGCAATGGGCGGCATTTCGGCACCATCGGCGCCCGGGGCGGACAGAAAGCTGCTTTCTAAAATCGGCAAGGCAAATACCGCGCGGGCTTATCATTGCGCAAAGGCCGACGCACCCGCTGGCGGTGGCAGCGGCCTGTCTTCCCCACCAGCGAAACAGCAACCATGAAGCTCACGTCGATCCACGCCGTTCCTCTCGCCTATTTCCTGGAAGTAGCGGAGCGCGGCTCGCTCAGCGCGGCGTCGGCCTCGCTGCATGTGGCGGTATCGGCGATCAGCAGGCAGGTGGCGCGGCTCGAGGCCGAACTGGGCGCGCCGCTGTTCGAGCGCGAGCCGCGCGGCATGCGGCTGACCGAGGCCGGCCTCGTGGTGCAGCAATACGGGCGCCGCGCCTTCCTGGATGCGCAGACCTTGCAGGCTGACCTGCAGGGTCTGCTCAGCGTGGCGCACAGCACGGTCAGGCTGGCCTGCACCGACGGCTTTGCGCGCGACTACATGCCGTACGCAATGGCCTTGTTCCAGCGCCGCTATCCCGGTGTGAGCTTCTCTCTGGAAGTGTGCGCCCCTGCCGCCGCCACGCGCATGGTGCGCGAAGGCCTGGCCGATCTGGCCCTGACGTTTGCCATCGCGGCGCAGGAGGGCATCGAGGTAGTGTATTCGGAGGCTGCGCCGGTCTATGCCTATGTGGCGCGCAAGCATCCGCTCGCGGCGCTCAAGCGCGCCAGCCTGAAGGAGGTGGTGGCATACCCGCTGGCGCTGCCCAGCGAGACCAATACCATCCGCCAGCTATTCGACCTGGCCTGCGGGCTGGAAGGCCTGCGCCCGCGCATATTGCTCAGCAGCAATTCGCTGAGCGCGCTGGTGGGTTATCAGGCGTACGCGGATGCGGTGTACCTGACCGGGTCCCTGGCGGTGCGCAACAACCTGCGCGCGGAGCGCCGCGTACTGGTGCCGATCGCCAGCCGGGCCATGCAGCAGCGCGCCCTGCAGATCCAGACCATGGCGGGGCGCCACTTGCCGCCGGCGGTGCGCGCCTTTGCCGAATGGCTGGAGGAGGACATCGCCGGGCGGCGCCGTGCCGTGCCGGGCCTTCCCGCGCGCCGGCGTGCCGGCGTATCGGGGGCCGCTTCGGCATGATCCGGCACTGGCCCGGTGAGCGCTGCAACAATCCCTTGTCAGCGCGTAACCGCGCTTGGGCTTTGCGTTGCCCGCTGCCTATGATGGAGGGGTGTATCGCGCGCACCGGACTGGCCGGCGTGCACGATCGTCTGCGGCCATCGGGCCAAGGAGAGCGGACATGTCAAACCACACCTACAAGCTGGTCGAGATCGTTGGCTCATCGCCGGACGGTTGCGATGCGGCGATCCGTAGTGCCATCGACAAGGCGAGCGAAACCATCAAGAACATCGACTGGTTCGAAGTGGTAGAGACGCGCGGCCACATTGCCGATGGCAAGGTCGCGCACTTCCAGGTCACGCTGAAGATCGGCTTTCGCGTGAGCTGAGCCGCGCGGCGGCGTCCGCGTGGCTGAACAGCCGGTTAAGCACCGCGTCGGGCGCGTCACGCAGGAAGTCGAGCATCTTTTCGACAAAGGGCGCAGTGGCGGTGCGCGGCACCTCTCGCACCCAGCGGATGGCCTCGTGCTCCTGGCCGCACAGCGCCAGCGCGCGCGCATAGTTGAACTGGCCACRGAAGTCGCCGCCCTCGGCCRCGCGGCGATAGTAGTCCATCGCCATGGCCGCGTCGCGTTCGACTTCCCAGCCGTCTTCGTAGAAGCCGCCCACGATGTTGAGCGACTTCGCATGTCCCATGCCGGCGGCCCGCCGGTACCAGTCCAGCGCTTCGGTCCGGCTGGCGGCTATGCCGCGGCCGAGCACCAGCGCGGTGGCCAGGTTGTACATGCCCCAGTCGGAGCCGCGTTGCGCGGCCAGTGTGTACCACTGCGCCGCTGCGTTGTCGTCTTGCGTGGTGCCCCAGCCGTTTTCATAGCAACGGCCAGCCATGTTCGCGGCGCCGGCATGGCCCGCGTGCGCGGCGTGCTTGAACCAGGCGAAGGCGCGCGCATCGTCGCGGTCAAGCCCGTGGCCGGCGAGGAACCACTGGCCCAGGATCATCTGCGCATCGAGGTTGCCCTGCACGGCCGCACCGCCCAGCCAGGGCAGCGCGAGGCGCGGGGGCTCGCGCAGCTTGTCCGCCAGCCCGGCGGCGCCGAGCTGGTCGAGTTCGCCTGGGGAGGCGATGCGGAAGGGGAGTGTGTGCAGTGTGTCCATGCGGGGCGGATAAAGTAAAAACGGCACACCGCGCCGCGAGGGTGGTGTGCCGTGTGCCGGCGCCGCGGTGTTTGCCGGGCGCTTGCGGCCGCTTAATAGCGCACGTTCAGGCTCAGGATGCCCTGGCGTCCGGGAGCGATCGACGCATAGTGGCTGGCGTAAGCCTGGTTGTAATAGACCTTSTCGGCCAGGTTCATCACATTGAGTTGCAGCGCCACGTTCTTGTTGATGCGATACGAAGCCATCGCATCGAAGCGCCAGTAGGAGGGCACCCACTTGTTGCTGGCTTCGCTGCCCCACACCTTGGACACATAGTAGGCACCGCCGCCCACCGTGAAGTTGGGGAACAGTTGATAGGTGCTCCACAGGCTGAAGCTGTCCGCAGGCGTATTGGGGAAGGACTGGCCGTTGGTGGCGCCAAAGGCCGAACCGGCCCCGCCGTTGTTGCGCAGTTCGCTCTTCAGGTGGGTATAGCCGCCGAACACAGCCCATTTGTCGGTGACGTTGCCGGAAAAGCCCAGTTCCACGCCATCAACGCGCTTGTCGCCGGCCATGGCAGCAGTGCCATCCTGCATCGTGATGCGGGCGTTGGTGGTTTCCACCCGGAAGATCGCCGCGGTCAGCGCCAGGCGCTTGCGCAGCACGTCCCACTTGGTGCCGATTTCGAAGGCGCGGTTCTTTTCGGGGGCAAGGTTGGAACCGGGATTGCGGCCATTGCGATCCGGTGCCAGCGCGTTGCCGTCGCTGCCCTGGGCCAGGAAGGAGCCGGCCGGCGTCGACGAGGTGCCGTAGGAGATATAGAAGCTGGCGTTCTCCACCGGCTTGTAGACCACGCCCAACTGGTAGTTGAAGAGGTTGTCGTCGCGTGCATACTCGGCGCGGGTGCCGTTGGCGGCGCGAGCTGCCTGGAACTCGGTGCTGTAGTGGTCGAAGCGCACGCCGGCATTGACCAGCCACTGCTTGTTCAGCTCGATCGAGTCGAAGGCGTAGACCGAGCTGGTGTTGGTCTTCGAGTTGGTCGGGTTGTTCACGCGGCTGATCGCGCCGGCCCAGGGATCGCTCGGGTTCGGGCTATACAGCGTGGTGCAGTTGTAGCCGCCGGCCGCGCCCGGGCCCTTCGGGCAGCGGTTGTTGCCCGTGTCCACGTTGTAAGTGTCGTTCTGGCTTTTTTCCTGCGCGAACTCCACGCCGAAGGCGTACTTGTGCTTGATCGAACCGGTGGCGAACTCGCCGGACAGGTCCGTCTGGTTGGCGATGGTATTGGCGGTGGAGATGCGCGTATTGGCGCGGCGCCAGATCATGTCGTAGTACAGGTTGCCCTGGCTGTCGTCAGGCTGGGTCCAGATGTAGTCCTGCGTCGTGCGTGCGATACGGGTCTGGTTGCGGAATTTGAGCGCCGGGCTGAAATCGTGCTCGAAGCGGATCGTGCCCATATCCGCGTTGTCCTTGCGGAAATCGCGGTCCGCCAGGCCGTAGTAGGTGTTGCGCGGCACGTTTACCGGCGAGCCGTCGCCGGCCACGCGCGTGCGCGGGCGGCCGTCGGTGCGGGCGTTGAAGGTGGGGTTGTTATAGGGGATGCCGGTGTCTGGCGTGTCATCAGACTGCATGTGGTAGTAGGACAGCGTCAGGCGCGTGTCGGTACCCAGGCCAAACGCCACGGACGGTGCAATGCCCAAGCGATTCTGGTGGGTGGTATCGCGCCCGGCGACACCGGCATCGTAAGCCATGGCATTCAAACGGAAGGCCGCATGTTCGGCGAACTTCCAGTTGCCGTCGACGGTGGCGCGCTTGTACTCCGCATTGCCGACGCCGATGTTGCCTTCGGCGAAGCTGGTCAGCTTGGGCGCCTTGCTGACGATATTGATGCTGCCGCCGGCCGAGCCGCGGCCGTCATAGGCGCCAGCCGGGCCCTTGGTGACCTCGACAGACTCGACATTGAACAATTCACGGCTCTGCGAACCGATGTCGCGGAAGCCATCGAGGAAGGTGCTGGCCTGCGCGTCATAGCCACGGATAAAAGGCCGGTCGCCAACCGGGTTGCCGCCTTCGCCGGCGCCAAAGGAAATGCCGGGTACCGTGCGCAGCACGTCGCTCAGGCTGGTCGAAGCGGTGCTCTGGATCACTTCCTGCGGAATGACCGTGATCGACTTGGGCGTGTCGAGCAGGGCGCCGGGCGTCTTGATTGACGAAGCGGTATCCGCCTTGAAGCCGCTTTCCGATGCGCCGTTGACGGTTACCGCCGGCAATTCGACCGCTGCCAGTTTGGTATCAGCGGATTGGGCAGCCACCGGAGCGGCTGCCACGGCCATGCCTACCGCACCGGAGAGGCGCGGGATGACGTTGTGTTTTTTGTTCTTCCTGATAACGACAGCGGTTTGCACAAAAATCCCCGATTGCTTGAATAATGTTGCGAATGAGATGGATTATCATTTGTGTTTATATGTCAGTCAAGACATACATATGAAGCGTCTGTAGCGAAAACGTTACATTTTGGCTTGGCGACACGGTGCTGCCTGCCATGGCCTACCCGCGCGGGTGGCCATGGCTCTTCGTGTTAACCGGCGTTCAATAGCGCAGGTTCACGTTGAGAATCGCAGTGCGCCCGGGGGCAATCGAGGCGTAGTGCGCCGGATAGGCCTGGTTGTAGTACACCTTGTCGGCCAGGTTCATCACGTTGAGCTGCATCGACACGTTCTTGTTCAACTGGTAGGCGGCCATGGCGTCGAAGCGCCAGTAGGCCGGCACCCAATTGTTGCGGGCCTGGCTGCCCCACACCTTGGATACGTAGTAAGCGCCGCCGCCCAGGGTGAGGTTGGGGAATAGCTGGTAGGTACTCCACAGGCTGAAGCTGTCCGATGGCGTGTTGGGGAAGGCGTGGCCATCGCTCGCGCCGAAGTCGGCGCCGGATCCGCCGTTGTTGCGCAGTTCGCTCTTCAGGTGGGTGTAGCCGCCGAAGACCGCCCACTGGTCGGTGACGTTGCCGGAAAAGCCAAGTTCGACGCCGTCCACACGCTTGTTACCGGCCATGGCCGCGAGGCCGTCTTCCAGGGTGATGCGCGCGTTGGTGGTTTCCACCCGGAAGATGGCGGCGGTTAGTGCCAGGCGCTTGTGCAGTACATCCCACTTGGTGCCGAGTTCAAAACTGCGATTTTTCTCGGGTGACAGCGCGCTGCCTGCCTTGGTCGGCGCCAGCCCGCTCGGCTCGCTGCCTTGCCCGACCACGGCACCTGCGGGGGTGGACGAGGTACCGTAGGACGCGTAGATGCTGGCGTTTTCCACCGGTTTATAGACCACGCCGAACTGGTAGTTGAAGAGATTGTCGTCTCGCGCATACGTACTGCGCTGGCCGGCGCCGCTGCTGGCTCGGGAGGTCTGAACCTCGCCGCGGTAGCGGTCCAGGCGTAGTCCGGCATTCACCAGCCATTGCTTGTTGAGCTCGATCGAGTCGAAGGCGTAGACCGATGCGGTGGTGGCCTTGTGGTTGGTCGGGTTGTAGGTGCGGGTGATCCGGCCGTTCCACGGGTCGTTCGGGTTCGGGCTGTACAAGGTGGTGCAGTTGTAGCCACTGGCCGCGCCCGGACCACTTGGGCATCGTTTGTTGCCTGTGGCTACGTCGTAGCTATCGTTTTCGCTTTTGTCCTGGGAGAACTCCACGCCGAAGGCGTACTTGTGCTTGAGGGTGCCAGTGAGGATCTCGCCAGACAGGTCGGTCTGGTTGGCCAGCGTATTGGATATGCCGTGGCGCTGGTTGGTCCGGCGCCAGACCATGTCGTAATAGATATTGCCATCGAAGCTGYCGTCGGGCCGCGTCCAGAGATAGTCCTGCATGGTGCGGGCGATGCGCGTCTGGTTGCGGAACTTGAGCGCGGGGCTGAAATCGTGTTCGAAGCGGATCGTGCCGACGTCCGCACTGTCCTTGCGGAAGTCGCGGTCGACCAGGCCGTAGTAAGTGTTGCGCGGCACCTTGAGCGGCGAACCGTCGCCGGCCAGCCGCGTGCGCGGGCGGCCATCGGTGCGCGGGACAAAGTTCGGATTGTTGTAGGGCATGCCGGTGTCGGGCAGCCCGTCCGATTCCATGTGGTAGTAGGACAGCGTCAGCCGCGTATCGGTGCCAAGGCCGAAAGCCACCGAAGGGGCAAAGCCCCAGCGCTCCTGGTGCGTGGCGTCGCGGCCGGGCACGCCGGCATCGTGATACATGGCGTTCATGCGCACGGCCGTGCGTTCGCCGAACTGCCAGTTGGCGTCGGCGGTGGCGCGCTTGTAACTGGCGTTGCCAACGCCGAAGTTGCCTTCGGCGAAGTTGCCGAGCCTGGGCGCCTTGCTGACGATGTTGATGCTGCCGCCGGCCGAGCCGCGTCCGTCGTAAGCACCGGCGGGGCCCTTGGTGACTTCCACCGATTCGATATTGAACATTTCGCGCGACTGCGCACCGATGTCGCGGAAGCCATCCAGGAAGGTGCTGGCCTGCGCATCGTAGCCGCGGATGAACGGCCGGTCGCCGACCGGGTTGCCGCCCTCGCCGGCGCCGAAGGCGATACCGGGAACGGAGCGCAATACCTCGCTGAGGCTGGTCGACGCCGTACTCTGGATCAGTTCGTGCGGGATGACGGTGATGGACTTGGGGATGTCGAGCAGAGGTCCGGGCGTCTTGATCGACGAGGTGCCGTCAGCCTTGAACTCGCTGTGCTGCGAGCCGCTGACGGTGACAGGCGGCAACTCCACCGCTGCCACTTTCAGGTCCCCGCCTGCCTGGGCGGCCACCGGCGCGGCCGCGATGGCGGCGCCAACCGCGCCCGTGAGGCGCGGGATCGCGTGCTTCTTTCTTCTGGTCCTGATAACTAGGGCGCTTTGCATGATTCTCCGTCGGCTGCGGTGGATTGAATAAGAATAAGTGTCATTCGTATTCAATCCGAGAAGCGTCGGAAAAATCTGCAATGCGTTGGGAAATTTCCCAAATGCGTGTTCTGATCGAACCGGCAGCGGCAGGCCGCGCTCAAACGCGGTCCGCCGCCAGGGTACCGTCCGCTGGCGCCTCAGAAGGTCCTCTTGCCGCCCTGGTAAGCGCTCACGATGCGGTTCATTTCCGCCACCAGCGCGGCGGGCTCACCGTGCAGGGTGCGCGCGATGCCTTGCATATAGCCGAGCAGTTCCTGCCTGGCGGCTTCGGCGAAGTCCATGGTCACCGCCTGGTCCTCGTACAGCAGCACGTAGGAGCGGGCGAAGCCGTAGAGCAGGAAGTAGGCAGCAGCGTGCGCCGGATCCGTGTCGATCAGTTCGCGCGTGGCGTTCTTCACCGTCACGAAGGCGTCGGTGCCAGGGAGCGAGTCCTGGAATTGCTGGAGGGTGGTTTCAAGCGTCATGGCGCAATGTGGGCTAGTGAAAACTGGGTCGGATACAAGGTGAGGGGACGCGCCGGCGATGGATCCGCGTGTCCGCTCATACGCTGTTCAGCATGCGCCGCAGCAGCGCGGCACCATCGCGTCCCTTATAGGCGCGCTGCCACAGGTCATTGACCATGGCGGTGTAGAGCCGTACCGCCTCGGGCGCGGCCGTCACCGTGGCGATGCCGGTGGAGACATTGGGAAACTCTCCGAAACGGAACGGGCTGGTTGCCACGTAGGCCTTGCCCGGCCGCTCGAAGACCTGGAAGGTGACATTGGGCATGCTGCCGTCGACAATGCCGATCTGCAGGCCGATCGGCTGCGCGTCGAGCAGCTCGATCACGCGTTCGATCTCGCGCCGGGCAGCCAGCGAGCGTTCCATGCGCACCGCCGGCGGCAGGTCCAGGCGCCCCACCAGCCCGAAATGCACGAAGCGCTCGAGCGAGCGCAGGTCGATCAGGCTGGTAATGGGCGGCACGCTGCGCGCGAACGATTGCTTGCGTTCCTCCAGCAGGGCCAGCAAGGCATCGATGGTCGCCGCCGGCGCCGGCTGCGGGCTCTCGGCCAGCATCTGCCGCAGATGGCCGGCGTAGTGGGGCGATGTCAGCAGGTAGGAAACCGGTTCGAAATGGGCAAGGATGCGGGTCGCGCCATGTTCGAGCTGGCGCATGCGCTCGATATAGGCCACCGCCGAGTGGTAGTACTCGGACTCGACCCCAAGCATCGACGCCAGCGAAGTGCCAAGCAGCTGCGCCAGCCGGCCGAGCGTCTCGATCTTGACAATGTCGCCCTTTTCCATGCGGTAGATCGCTGCGCGCGACACGCCGAGCTGCTCCGCAATGGCCTCCGCCCGCATCTCCGCCCCCAGCCGATAGGCGCGCAGCCGATTGCCGATCTCGACGAAATCAACGGGTGGGCCTGCGGCAAGGAGAGCGTCCATCTTGTGAGAATCTCAAAAATAAGACAGGGCCTATCCTAGCACGGCCCGCCGTCGCATGGGGAGAGATGTATCGAGCCAGGAAGCAACGCTGTCAGGCTTTCCCTTGCTGCAGGCCTGGCTGGTCAGGGCAACGCGGCGACGACGCCGATGCGCCCGCGAGTGCTCGGGCGTTGTGAATCAATGTGCATTTCTGGTGGGTAAGAGGGGACAATCTCCATTCGTCTGTCTCGTAAATGAGACTTGGCTAGATTTTTGGATGGCATGTATATTGCGGACCGCACGCCGGGATGGTAATCCGCCGATCCTTCGCATCACGCAAGACACACAAACTACACAAGACACAGAGATAGGAGCGCCCCTGGCGCAGAAAAGGAATCCGATGAAGAAGGCCCTTGCCACGGCGCTGTGCGCCGCCGTTACGCTCACTCTTGCCGTTGCCGCCGCGCCCGCCGGTGCCGCTGGCTATCCGGAACGCCCGGTCACCATCGTCGTGCCCTACGCCGCCGGCGGCAGCAACGACATGGTGGCGCGCGTGCTGAGCCAGCGTCTTGGCCAGGATCTCGGGGTTTCGGTGGTCGTGGACAACGCGCCGGGCGCCAGTGGCACCATCGGTGCCATCAAGACCATCAACGCCCCGGCCGACGGCTATACCTTGCTGCTGGGCTCCAACAGTGAAATCTCGATCGCCAGGCTGACCAACCCGAAGATCAAGTACGACGGCCAGCGCGATCTGGTGCCGCTGCGCATGGTCGGCTCGCAGCCCATGGTGCTGGTGTCCGGCGCGCAATCGGGCATTCGTGGCGTGGATGGCTTCCTGGCGCTGGCCAAGAGCAGGAAGGCGGTGAACTATGGCACCTCGGGCATCGGCACGCCGCTGCATCTGTCGGGCGAACTGATCCGCGGCGCCAGCAAGGTGGATATGACCCACGTCCCCTACAAAGGTGGCGCGCCGGCGATCGCCGACCTGATGGCCAACCAGATCGAGTTGGGCGTGCTGGTGCTGTCGACGGCGCTGCCGCAGATCAAGTCAGGCAAGCTGCAGGCGATCGGCGTGACTTCGGCCACGCGTTCGCATGCCGCACCCAATATCCCCGCGCTGGCGGAGAACAAAGCGCTGGCTGGTGTCGATATGCGTTTGTGGTTCGGGTTGTTCGCGCCGGCCAATACGCCCAAGGCGGTGACCGACAAGCTGGCCGACGCGCTCGCCCGCGCGATCAATGCGCCGGAGGTCAGGAACAATCTGTCCGAGGCTGGCGTGGACGTCGATGCAAAGGACGCGGTCGCCTTCCGTGGGTTTATCGCCAAGGAAACCGAGGCTTACCGCAAGATCGTCAGCGAAGCGAATATCCAGGAGTAAGCATGCCGATGCCCGGGCTCTCCGGGCATTGTGCCTGCATCCTTACAGGATGCGGATCTGCTTGACCTTGAACTTAGAGTCGCCGAAGAGTTCCTTGTCGTATTCGCCCAGCAGTTCCACCTGGGTGGACGCATCCACCGGCTGGCCGGCCGGCCACAGCTTCTTGTCGATCTTGATCCGGATCTGCCCGGTGCCGTCGTCGAACTGGTAGAGCTCGTGGCCGACGTTGTTGACGATTTTCCCGCGCAGCACGGCGTGCTGGTCGTCCTTGCCTTGCTCCGCCAGGGCCTTGACGGTAGTCGCCGGTACCGTGGAAGGGCCTACGTACTGTGCCTGTGCCATGACGGCCGTAGCCGTCAGAACTGCCGCGATCAGGATGCGTTTCATGGTTTCTCTCTCAAGAATGATTGGAACGTACCGGCTGGGGGGCGGCCACCTGGCCGGGCCATTGTGCCGGAGCCGGTGCTTTTGCACCAGCACGCAGGCGATTGTGGGTGGCAGGGGCTGAACCGAAGCTGAACGGCGAACGGGCAACGTTATGATGGCGCCTGTCGCGCGGTCCGCTCCGGACCATGCCCGGCTCACTCGCGCTCACTGCGGCCATCCACCAAAGGGATTCACATTGCGTTTTCTTCACACTGCCGACTGGCACCTCGGGCGCGTGTTTCACGCGCGCAGCCTGCTCGAAGACCAGGCCTGGGTGCTCGATCAATTTGTCGCGCTGGTGCGCGACGCGCGGCCCGATGCGGTGCTGATCGCCGGCGACGTTTATGACCGCGCGGTGCCGCCTCCCGAAGCGGTCGCATTGCTCGACGACGTGCTGGCGCGCATTGTGGTGGACGCGGGTGTGCCGGTGGTGATGATCTCGGGCAACCACGACAGCGCGCAGCGGCTCGGTTTCGGCGCGCGCCTGCTGACGGCGCAGGGTTTGCATGTGGCTGGCCGCACCGAGCGCGAGGCGACCTGCGTGACCTTGTCCGACCCGGACGGCGAAGTGAAGATCTATGCCTTGCCTTATGCCGAGCCCGCTGCGGTGCGCGATGCCTTCGGCGTGGACCTGCCCGGCCACGAGGCGGCGCTCGCGGCGCGCCTGGAAGCGATCCGCGCGAGCCATCCGGCGCACGCGCGTTCGGTGGTGGTGGGGCATGCCTTCGTGATCGGCGGCGAGGCCAGCGAATCGGAGCGGCCGCTTTCGGTGGGCGGCAGCGGCGCCGTTGCCGCTGGTGTGTTCGACGGCTTCGACCTGGTCGCGCTCGGCCATCTGCACCGGCCGCAGACCTTTGGCCAGCGCATTCACTACGCCGGCTCGCTGCTGAAATACTCGCTGTCCGAAGTTACGCACGCCAAGTCCGTCTCGCTGATCGAGCTGGCGGGCGATGGCACGGTGACGATCGAACCGATTGCGCTCTCGCCCCGGCGCGACTTGCGCATCATCGAAGGGCAACTGGCCGACCTGCTGGCGCATGGCGCGGAGGACCCGCACCGCGACGACTATATCCACGCGGTGCTGACCGATACCGGCGCGTTGCTCGATCCGATGGCCCGCCTGCGCCAGGCCTATCCCAATGCCCTGGCCATCGAGCGCGCCGTGCTGGCGCGATCCGGCGAAGCCAGCGCCCCGGGCCAGCGCCTGCGCCAGCTCGATACCGCCGAGCTGTTCGCCAACTTCTTCAAGGAGGTCGCGGACGAAGAACTGGACGACGACAAACGCCGCGTGCTGGCCCAGTTGCTGGAAGGCATGGCCGCCGCCGAGAGGGAGTCCGCATGAGACCGCTACGCCTGAAGCTGCAGGCCTTCGGCCCGTTTGCCGCCAGCGAGGAGATCGATTTCAGCCAGCTTGGGGAGCGTGCCTTCTTCCTGATCCACGGCCCCACCGGCGCCGGCAAGACCACGMTGCTCGACGCCATCTGCTTCGCGCTCTACGGCGATACGTCCGGTGGCGAGCGCAGCGCGCAGGACATGCGCAGCGCCAACGCCGATCCGGGTTTGCGCACGGAAGTGACGTTCGAATTCAGCCTGGCAGGCCAGCGCTACCTGGCTACGCGTTCGCCCGCGCAGGAGCGGCCGAAGCTGCGCGGAGAGGGCACTGTCAAGGAAACGCCCAAGGCCCAGCTCGACACCATGGGCGAGGGTGGCTGGACCAGCATGGCCAGCCAGCCCAACAAGGTCGATGACCATGTGCGCAACCTGCTGGGTTTCGACAGCAGCCAGTTCCGCCAGGTGATCGTGCTGCCGCAGGGACGTTTTCGCGAACTGCTGACTGCCGATTCCAAGAGCCGTCAGGCGATCCTGGAGCGCTTGTTCCGCACCGAGTTGTACCGGCGCGTGGAAGAACTGCTCAAGGGCCAGGCCGCCGGCATCCGCCAGCAGGCCGAGCGGMTGCGGATCGAACAAACGGCCTTGCTGCAGCAGTATCAGCTGGAATCCGTGGACGCCTTGCGCGAGCAGGCAGCGGCGTTGCAAGTCCGGCTGGATGAACTCAGGCAGCGCGACGGCGCGGCGCGCACCGTGCTTGAACTTGCCACGCTGGCGAGCAAGCAAGGCGAGCAGACAGAAGCCCGCCTGCGCGAACAGCGCGAGACCGAGGCTGCCCATGCCGCGCTGATGGCGCAGCGGCCCGAGSTGGAAGCCGAGCGCCAGCGGTTGCTGGCCGCGCGCCGGGCCGCGCAGGTCCAGCCTTTCGAGCAGCATCTCGGACAGGCTGCGCAGGAACACCTGCAGGCGCAGCAAGCGCTTGCCGCGGCGAATGCGCGCGCCAGCGAAAGCGCCGTGGCGTCGGCGGCGGCAGCGGCGGCGCTCGAAGCCGAAATGGCGCGCGCCAGCGATCGGCAGGCGGCGCAAAAGCGTGTGACGGAACTGGAGGCCATGCTGCCGCAGGCGCAACGGCTTGGCGTGCTGCGGCAGGACTTGCAAAGCGCCGCCCGTGGGCAGACACAATCGGCGGCGGCCCATGCTGGTGCCGTGCAGGCGCAGCAGCAAGCGGCTGCCGCGCTGAAACAGGCGGAGGCTGAACTGGCCCAGGCCCAGGAGGGCGCTCGCGGACTAGAGACGATCCAGCTGCGGCTGGCGGGCCTGGCGCAGCAGGCGGCCACGCTGGACAAATACGCGGCCACGCTGGCGCACTGGGAACAGGCGCGCCGCCAGGCCGAAGCCGGCCGGCTTGCTGCCGGGCAAGCCGCCACACTTCAGGCGGCAAGCGCGCTCCGCTTGCGCGAGACGGAGCAGGCCTGGCGGGCAGGACAAGCCGCGCGGCTGGCTGCGGGCCTGCACGACGGCGAGTCGTGCCCGGTATGCGGCAGCGCCGAACATCCTCAGATGGCCCGGCCTATCGAGGCCCCGGTCTCCGACGAAGTGCTCGATCACGCCCGCGAGGCCGCGCGGCTTGCCGACCAGGCCGCGCACAGCGCGGCCAGCCAGGCGCAAACCGCGCAGCAAGCGCTGACGCACCGTCAGGAGCAACTGGACGAACTGCGCGAAGCCGTGACCGCCGCGGACATGCCGGCAGGCGCGGCGCAGGATCCGGCCGCTGCCAAGGCGCAACTGGCCGAGGCTATCCAGGCGTTACGCGCGCAGCAGCTGGCCGCCGGGGCGGCGGCTGGACGGTGCGCGCCGCTGGCAGCGGAACTGGAGCGGCTGCGCGGCGCGTTTGCCGCCGCCGATGCGTCCATTCGCGTAGCCGACGCGGCTGCGCAGGACGCCGGCCAGCGTCACGCCAAGCTGCAGGGCGAGTGGCAGGCGGCCAGCGCCCAGGTGCCGTCCGAATGGCGTGAGCCAGAGCGGCTCACCCTCGCGCTGGGGCAGGCACGGCAGGATCTGGCCGCGCGTGAAGCCGCGCTGGCCGCCGCGCAGTTGGCGGACAAGCAGGCCGGCGCCGGCCTGGCCGCGGCCCAGGCCGCGCAAGCCGGCGCGCAAGCCACCCTGGCCAGCCATGCGCTGCGCGAGCAGCAGGCTGGCGCAGCGTTCGCAGACGCGCTTGAGCAGGCGGGCTTTGTCACGCGCGAGGCCTATGCCGAGGCGCGGATGCCTGCCGCGCAGGTGGCGCAACTCGACGCCCGCGTCCATCGCTTCGACCTCGACCTGGCTGCCGCCGCGGACCGGCGCGAGCGCGCCGCGGTCGCCGCGCGCGACCTGGCCGCGCCCGACCTGCCGGCACTCAGGCAGGCCCAGGCGGATGCCACCAGCGCGCTCGAAGCGCTGGTCCGGGAGCAGGCCGACCTCAACCGCAGCCGCGAAAACCTGCTGCAATGCCAGCAGCGCCTGGACGCGCTGGCTGCCGCGGGCGCGGACATCGAACGCAGCTACGCGGTGCTCGGGCGGCTGGCCGAAGTGGCCAACGGCAACAATCCGCGCCGCATCACCTTCCAGCGTTTCGTGCTGGCGACCTTGCTCGACGAGGTGCTGGAAGCCGCCTCGCTGCGCCTGATGCGCATGAGCCGCAACCGTTACGAACTGCAGCGCGTGCGCGAACTGGGCGACAAGCGCGCCGCCGGCGGGCTCGATCTGGAGGTGTTCGACCATGACACCGGCATGACGCGCCCGGCGAATACCTTGTCCGGCGGCGAGGGTTTCCTGGCATCGCTCTCGCTGGCGCTGGGACTGGCCGATGTGGTGCAGTCGCGCGCGGGCGGGATCCAGCTCGATACGCTGTTTGTCGACGAGGGCTTCGGCACGCTCGATCCCGAGAGCCTGGATTTCGCCATCCGCACGCTGATCGACCTGCAGCAGGCGGGGCGGCTGGTGGGCATCATTTCCCACGTGGCCGAGCTGCGCGAGCGTATCGACGTGCGCCTGGAAATCCGTCCCGGGGCGGGCGGCAGCCGGGCCGAGCTGCAATTGCCATGAGGGGCGGGAGGTGACTGCCTCGCGGCAGCCCGAAGCGCGTAAGCTATGGTTTGCTCAGGCATACGCGGGCAGGTGCGCAAGGTAGCTTTCAACTGGCCTACGATCGTGTCCGACAAACGCACAAGCGATTTGCCGCCRCCTTGACCACCGTCGGATAGGGAGTGTAACCTGTTCATTCTGCGAATTGAAGTTCGCAGTTAGAACAAACCAGAATAATAAGAAAAACCAAAGTCTGTTGGATTCGTGTCCGGYGGTGCACTTTTGCAAGGAATTGCAAGGCGCGCAAGCCGGATGGCTCTTCCGGCAGGACTGTCCGGAGACAGCGTTTGCGTGCCGCCTGATTTCCCTCCTTGGCGGCCGGTTCCGGATAGTTCGTCCGGACTCTCGGAACTGGAACGCAAGTGATCAACAAGCTATTCGACTCCGTGGAATCGGCCATGGCCGACATCCACGACGGCGCCACTATCCTGATTGGCGGTTTTGGCATGGCAGGCATGCCGGCGGAGCTCATCGACGCGCTCATCGCCCAGGGCGCGCGTGACCTGACCATCGTCAATAACAACGCCGGCAATGGCGACACTGGCCTGGCGGCGCTGCTGAAGACCAAGCGCGTTCGCAAGATCATCTGCTCCTTCCCGCGCCAGTCCGATTCCTACGTCTTCGATGCCCTGTACCACGCCGGCGAGATCGAGCTGGAACTGGTGCCCCAGGGCAACCTGGCCGAGCGCATCCGCGCCGCTGGCGCCGGCATCGGCGGCTTCTTCACCCGCACCGCGTACGGCACGCCGCTGGCCGAAGGCAAGGAAACCCGCATCATCGATGGTCAGGGCTATGTCTACGAGACACCGATCCACGCCGACTTCGCGCTGATCAAGGCGCTGCGCGCCGACCGCTGGGGCAACCTGACCTACCGCAAGACCGCGCGCAACTTCGGCCCCATCATGGCGATGGCCGCCAAATGCCCCATCGTGCAGGTCAGCGAGATCGTCGAACTCGGCGAGCTGGACCCGGAACACATCGTGACGCCGGGGTTGTTCGTCAAGCGCGTCGTCAAGATCGACGGCGCCAGCCAGGCTGCCGCCTGAGCGCCAAGGAGATCCAGAATATGCAACGCCTGACCCGCGATCAGATGGCCGCCCGCGTGGCCAAAGACATTCCCGACGGTGCCGTGGTCAATCTCGGCATCGGCCTGCCCACCCTGGTTGGCAATCACCTGCCGGCCGACCGTGAAATCCTGCTGCACAGCGAGAACGGCCTGCTCGGCATGGGCAAGGCACCGCCCGCCGGCGAGGAAGACGGCGACCTGATCAACGCCGGCAAGCAGCCTGTCACGATCAAGCCGGGCGGCTCGTATTTCCACCACGCCGATTCGTTCGCCATGATGCGCGGCGGCCACCTCGACTTCTGCGTGCTCGGCGCCTTCCAGGTGTCGGTGAAGGGCGACCTGGCCAACTGGCATACCGGCGCGCCCGGCGCGATCCCGGCCGTGGGCGGCGCCATGGACCTGGCCATCGGTGCCAAGGAAGTGTTCGTGATGATGGAGCACCAGACCAAGCAGGGCGAGAGCAAGATCGTGGCGGAATGCACGTATCCGCTGACTGGCATGACCTGCGTCACGCGCATCTATACCGACCTGGCTACCATCGATGTCACGCCCGACGGGCTGGTGGCGCGCGACCTGGTCGAAGGCTTGTCCTTCGACGAACTGCAACGCCTGACCGGCGTGCCGCTCAAGCAGGGCGCTTCTGCCTGAGTGCCGGCCTGACCGGCGGGGCCACCCCCGGCGAGCAGCCTTCCAAGCTTCACGCTTTCACGTACAAGCAAGAGAGAGACAACCATGACCGAAGCCTTTATCTGCGACGCCATCCGCACCCCCATCGGCCGCTACGGCGGCAGCCTGTCCGGCGTTCGCCCGGACGACCTGGGCGCGGTGCCGCTCAAGGCCCTGATGGCACGCAACCCGAACCTGGACTGGTCCGCCATTGACGACGTGATCTACGGCAACGCCAACCAGGCCGGCGAAGACAACCGCAACGTGGCGCGCATGTCGCTGCTGTTGGCAGGCCTGCCGCAAAGCGTGCCGGGCGCCACCATCAACCGCCTGTGCGGCTCGGGCATGGACGCTACCGGCACCGCCGCGCGCGCGATCAAGGCCGGCGAAGCCGGCCTGATGCTGGCCGGCGGCGTGGAAAGCATGAGCCGTGCGCCGTTCGTGATGGGCAAGGCCACCAGCGCCTTCTCGCGCGATGCGCAGATTTTCGACACCACCATCGGCTGGCGCTTCATCAACCCGGCCATGCGCGCGGCCTACGGCGTGGACTCGATGCCCGAGACCGCCGAGAACGTCGCCACCGATTACAAGATCAGCCGCGAAGACCAGGACCTGATGGCGCTGCGCAGCCAGGAAAAGGCATCGCGCGCCCAGGCCGACGGCACGCTGGCGCAGGAAATCACCGCGGTGACGATCGCCCAGAAGAAGGGCGATCCGCTGGTGGTGGAGCGCGACGAACACCCGCGCGCCACCAGCATGGAAGCGCTGGGCAAGCTGCGCGGCGTGGTTCGCGCCGACGGCACGGTCACGGCTGGCAATGCCTCGGGCGTGAACGACGGCGCCTGCGCCATCCTGCTCGCCAGCGAAGCCGCGGCCCGCCAGCACGGCCTGACGCCCAAGGCCCGCATCGTCGGCATGGCMACCGCYGGCGTKGCGCCGCGCGTGATGGGCATCGGCCCGGCGCCGGCTTCGCAAAAGCTGCTCAAGCAACTCGGCATGACCATCGACCAGATGGACGTGATCGAGCTGAACGAAGCGTTTGCCGCGCAAGGCCTGGCCGTGCTGCGCGAACTCGGCGTGGCCGACGACGACGCTCGCGTCAACCCGAATGGCGGTGCCATTGCGCTGGGCCACCCGCTCGGCATGAGCGGCGCCCGCCTGGTTACCACCGCCATGTACCAGTTGCACCGTACAGGCGGCCGCTACGCGCTTTGCACGATGTGCATCGGCGTGGGCCAGGGCATCGCCATGGTGATCGAGCGCGTCTGATCGCAGCGGGTGTGGTTTCGGCGCCCGCGGGTTTCGGCCCGCGGGCGCCGTCTGCTAAAGAATGCCGCATCGCCGCCGTTAGTACCCGGTGGATGCGCAGGCTTTGAAGTTTCCCAACGCAAAGAAGCAGTGCGACTGGGCCGACTGGCTCGCCGGCTCTGGTCGCATCCCTTTCCAGCATGACCCGGCGCAGTTGTGGCCGGTCGGAGTACAAGATGTCCCTTCCCGTTGCCACGCTCGTTACCGGCGCCAGTTCCGGTATCGGCCGTGCCATCAGCGAAATGCTGCTGGCCGATGGCGTGACGCAGGTGGTCAATGTCGACTATGTCGCGCCCGCCTGGTCCCATCCCAATATGACGTTTTTTCAGGCCGACCTGACCGATGCCGCCGCGACCCGCGCCGTGGCCGAGCAGGTGACCTCGCGCTTTGCCGTCACCCGGCTGGTGAACAATGCGGGCGCCACCCGCCCCGGTACCGCCGACACCGCGCGCGTGGAAGACCTGGACTATGTCGTGGGCCTGCACCTGCAAGCCACCCTGCTGCTGACCCAGGCCTGCCTGCCCGCGATGYGCGCGGCGGGCTTCGGCCGTATTGTGAACATGGCCTCGCGCGCGGCGCTGGGCAAGCCGGAGCGCGTGGTGTATTCCGCCACCAAGGCCGGCCTGATCGGCATGACCCGCACGCTGGCGATGGAGCTGGGCGGCGACGGCATCACGGTCAACGCCGTGGCGCCCGGCCCGATCGCCACCGACCTGTTCCGCAAGAGCAACCCCGAAGGCAGCGAGCAGACCAAGCGCATCCTCGCCAGCATCGCGGTCAAGCGCATGGGCACGCCGGAAGACGTGGCGCGCGCCTCGATGTTTTTCCTGTCGCCGGAGAACGGTTTCGTGACCGGCCAGGTGCTCTACGTTTGCGGCGGCACCACGCTCGGCGTCGCACCCGTGTAGTAGTCCCTGGGCGTGACCGGGGCAATCGCGCCACGTTATCACGCCACAGCATTTAGTCAGTAAAAACTAAAAAGATGACCCGCGCCACAAGTGCGGGCTTACAGCGATCTATCCTGGAGTAAACATGAAATCCGATTCCCAAGCCCGCACCCTGCACAACAGCGCGCGCCGTCGCCTGCTGGCCGCCGGCGTGGCACTGGCCGCAACCGTTGGCGGCATGACCGGTGCAGCCTACGCCCAAGGTACCTACCCGACCAAGCCGATCACGATGATCGTGCCGTTCTCGGCCGGCGGCACCACCGACATCCTGGCGCGCATCGTCGGCCTGCAACTGGGCAAGGTGCTTGGCCAGCCGGTGGTGATCGACAACCGCCCGGGTGCTGGCGGCAATATCGGTGCATCGATCGCGGCCAAGGCGCCGGGCGATGGATACACGCTGTTCATGGGCACCATCGGTACCCATGCGATCAACCAGTCGCTGTACTCCAAGCTGCCGTACGATCCGGTCAAGGATTTCGCGCCGATCTCGCGCGTGGCGATGGTGCCGAACATCGTGGTGGTGAACCCCAAGGTGCCTGTCAACAACGTCAAGGAACTGATCGCCTATGTGAAGGCCAACCCGGACAAGCTGTCGTACGGTTCGTCGGGCAGCGGTTCGTCGATGCACCTGTCGGGCGAGTTGTTCAACTCGATGACCGGCCTGCATATCCAGCACATCCCCTACAAGGGCAGCGCACCGGCGGTGARCGACCTGCTGGGCAACCAGATCGGCCTGATGTTCGACAACATGCCGTCGTCGTATCCGCACGTGAAGGCCGGCAAGCTGCGTGCCATCGCCGTAACTTCGGCCAAGCGCTCGCCCGCGCTGCCGAACGTGCCGACCGTGGCGGAATCCGGCGTGCCGGGTTATGAAGCTACCTCCTGGTTCGCGCTGTACGCCACCGGCGGCACGCCGCAGCCGATCATCGATCGCCTGAACGCGGAAGTGGTGAAGATCCTGGCCATGCCGGAAGTGAAGAAGCAGATGGCCGACCAGGGTGCCGAGCCTCGTCCGGAAAAGCCGGCTGAACTGGCCGCGTTCATGAAGTCGGAAACCGCCAAGTGGGCCAAGGTGGTGAAGGCTTCGGGCGCCACGGTGGACTGATCGGTTCCTGATCGCCAGCCCGGCCCGGACGCAATGCCCGGCCTGCCGGCAGCCACGAGCCGGCCCTTCGGGGCCGGCTTCTTTACGTCCATGGCACAGAAAAAAGCCCGCGATTTCTCGCGGGCTTAATCCTGGCCCGCTCGAACAGGGCAGGAGGAGACAAGGGAGGAAACGACGGAAAGACGCGGCCGGCGCGGATCAGGCCAGGCTGTACTTCACGACCTGCTCTTCGACACCGACAAAGCGCACCAGCTGGCGCAGGCCGCTCGCGTACTCCTTGATATGGTGCCCTTCCGGCGTGTCCGGCAGGCGGTAATACACCGGCATGGTTGCCGCCGGTGCCGCTTGCCAAACTACAGGAGGGCCATCCGTTTCCCACTGGACATCCCGGTCTTCGGCGAAATCTGTTTGTCCTTGCATGGACCACTCCTGGTGAATGACGGGCATGCGCTGCGCCGCGGCCGAGAACCGGCGACAGGCATGCGAAATGACTATGTCTGCAAATGTATTGCAGACAGCGGCAAAATGCCATTCAGCATTTTTAATATCTGGATCTGGTCTGTCGCTTATTTGTCATATTTCCCGCAATTAACCGCCAGAAACCGCGCGCATCGATGGCGGCGGCCCTCTCCGGGGCCGCGGGGCTGGCAGTGCGGACGGCGGCGACCCGGGACGGTCGCGCCGTGCGCGGTTTTGCACTTCCTTTGCGCTACCATAGGCGCTTGCCATCAAAGCCACGCCGGGAGGGAAGACTTCACTGCCTGGCGACGGGCTCTCACGTTACCCTTCCCGCATGTCCGTTCAGCACGCACTCCTGACTTCCTTATTGGAAAGACCGTCTTCCGGCTACGAGCTGGCGCGGCGCTTCGACCGTTCAATCGGTTATTTCTGGCATGCCACGCACCAGCAGATCTATCGGGAACTGGGCCGCATGGCCGAACATGGCTGGATTGCCGAGGAAGAGGGCGAGGGCGAGAGCGATGCGCGCAATCGCAAGAAGGTTTATTTCGTGCTGCCGCCGGGGCGCGACGAGCTTGCGCGCTGGGTGCTTGCGCCTACCGCCGGGTTGGACCTGCGCGACGAGATCCTGGTGAAGTTGCGGGCGGATGCCGTCGTGGGTCCGCTAGGGTTGAGGCCGGAGATGCAGCGCCTGATCGGACTGCACCAGGAGCGGCTCGACACCTACCGCCAGATAGAGAGGCGTGATTTCTCCGCCGCGCAGCCCACGCGCGCGCAGCAACTGCAACATGCACTGCTGAAGCGGGGTATCCGCTATGAGGAAGATTGGGTGTCCTGGGCGGAGGAGCTATTGCCGCTGCTGGATAAGCAGGACGATCCGGCTTGAGGCGCTGGCCGCCATTGGCGCCGAGATAAGGTCCCCCCTCCAAAGGCGCGGGGGAAAGGGCAATCCGCCGCCGAATGCGACGGACTGCCCGCGACGACGTAATCAGGCCAGGTCGGCTGCCGTGGCGCCGCTGGTGTGCGCCGTTTGCGGGGCAAGGCCCAGCCGGCGGCGTGCCAGCGCATATTCCTCGGCGAAGCGGCGCACCAGGTCGGCTGCCGGCACCACGCGCTTGATGGCGCCCACGCCCTGCCCGGCGCCCCAGATGTCCTTCCACGCCTTGACGCTGCCCGAGCCGAAATTCATCTTGGACGGGTCCGATTCCGGCAGCGCTGCCGGGTCGAGCCCGGCGTTGACGATACTCTGGCGCAGGTAGTTGCCGTGCACGCCGGTGAAGAGGTTCGAGTAGACGATGTCCGACGCGTTGCTATCGACGATCATCTGCTTGTAGGCGGCCTGYGCGTTGGCTTCCTCGGTGGCGATAAATGCCGAACCCACGTAGGCCAGGTCGGCGCCCGCGGCCAGCGCCGCCAGGATGCCGTCGCCGCTGGCGATGGCGCCCGACAGCAGCAGCGGGCCGTCGAACCACTCGCGGATTTCATGCAGCAGCGCAAACGGCGACAGGACGCCGGCATGGCCGCCCGCACCCGTGGCGACCGCGATCAGGCCGTCGGCGCCTTTCTCGATGGCCTTGCGCGCGAAGGTGTTGTTGATGATGTCGTGCAGCACGATGCCGCCATACGAGTGCACCGCGTCGTTGACCTCGGTGCGCGCGCCCAGCGAAGTGATGACGATGGGCACCTTGTAGCGCACGCACAGTTCCAGGTCGTGATCGAGCCGGTCGTTCGACTTGTGCACGATCTGGTTGACCGCGAATGGCGCGGCCGGACGATCTGGATGCTTGGCGTCGTGTTCGGCCAGTTCGGTGGTGATGCGGTCCAGCCAGTCGTTGAGCACCGGGCCCGGACGCGCGTTTAGCGCGGGGAAGGAGCCGACCACGCCGGCCTTGCATTGGGCGATCACCAGGTCGGGGTTGGAGATGATGAACAGTGGCGAGCAGACTACCGGCAGCGAAAGACGGTCCTGCAGGATGGCGGGAAGAGACATAGCGTTCTTTTGCGAAGTTGAAACGGTGAGTGGAAGATGCCGGTATCAGGCGCTGGCGCCCTGCAGTACGGACTTCTGGCTGGCAAGCCGCGCGCCCATGGCGGCGGCAAGCGCGTCCAGGCCGCTCTTGGGACGGACCATGACCTCGAAGTCGTCGATCTTGCCGGCGTCGTTGAAGCGGATCATGTCGATGGCCTTGACGGACCTGCCGTCGACTGTCGCACTGAACTCCAGCACCACGCTGCGCCCGTCGTCGCTGACAAAAGTGCGGTGATAGCGGAAGTCCTGGAATACCTGGTTGACCGATTCCAGCACCATGCGCAGGGCGATGCGCCCCGGGTACGGTGTGTGGGCGACGGGCGAGTGGAATACCACCTCATCGGCCACGATGCTGTCCAGGTCGGCCATGGAATGGGTGGCGATCATGCGGTGCCAGATTGCCAGCGAGGCCTGCGCCGCCGCTGACAAGGTTGCTTGGGTCACGGTGTCTCCTCCGGAGTGGGCCGAGGGCGCGGAAATCGCCCGTTCCGGCGCGCTGGGCTGCATCGTTCCGCTTGCCCGGTGGGCGCCGCGGCGACGGCAGCTTACACATCGCTATGCAACCAGTTGCATAGCGATGTGTAGAAAGGTAGCAGCACGCGACGGCAATTGCAATGTTTTGGCGTTTATATGCCTCATGAGGCTTTTTTTTTGGCCGAAGGGAGGGGCCGCAGGCCTCGGTCTTTTGTGGCGGCTTGTCTACAATACGGGCATTGCCGCAAAACAGCGCAGGAGCGCGAGTGAGTACTGACATGAGCGCCAAAGTAGGGCCGTCCGGGGCCCTTTTCGATGCGGATCTCGAAGCCTGGCGGACCCAACCCGAGCGGGCTTTCGACGGCTGGCTGGTCAGCCACGGCTTTCGCCATGGCACCGCCGTGGTCTATCGCGCGATGTGGGGCAAGCTTTTGCGGTGGTCGGGGGAGCGCGGGGTGGCACCGCTGGCATGGTCGGCGGAGCAGATCGGAGCCTTCCTCGACGAGCAGGACTTGCACAAGCACCACCGCTATCGTTATGCACGATTGATCGAGCGCGTCTTTCACCATCTGTCGCTGCTGCAGGACGGCCTGCACAATCCTGCGAGCCAGGCCGTACGCGCCCACCTTGCCGAAGGCGAGAACGATCCCACCGCCTTCTTGCTGCCTGCCGAGCGAGAAGCCTTGATTGCCCGGGTGCTGGCGCCGGCGGCCCGGTCGCCGGGCCAGGATGCCGCCGCGCTGTCGCCGACCCAATGGAAGCGCGCGCGCGACACCGCGCTGGTCGCGGTGTTGCTGGGCGCCGGCCTGAAGGTGGGGGAAGCGCGTGGCCTGGGCACCGGTAGCATCGCGGAGGATGCCGCCAGGCTGCGCCTGGTCCGGGCCGACAACGGCCGCGCCTACGAGGCACCGGTCTTTGCCTTCGCGCGGCCGGCATTGCTGGCCTGGCTGGAGATCCGCGGCACGAGTGGCACATTGGGCAACCTGGTCTTTCCCGCCATGCCGAGCGGGCGGCACTTGCATGCCGCTTCGCTGTACCGCCGGGTGGAGATCCTGCTGGATGAAGCCGGCGTGCTGGCGGGCCGCAGTGAACGGGCGTCTCCGCAGACGCTGCGCAATACTTGCGGCGCGCTGCACTTCGAGGGCGGCGCCGGCCCGGCTGAAGTGGCGCAGTGCCTTGGCATGCGGGACCTGGAGTCCGGCTGGCGCCTGCGTGCCGCTTTCGAGGCCTGGCAGGCGCGCGCAGGCCTGGCGGCAGGACGGAATTCGGCCGGTGACGCCGGCACGACAGATGCGTCCTGCTATGCTTAGTCGCCATTAGTCGTCGTTCGGCCCAATGCGGGTGGCGCTAACCTGGAGCCGTTGCCAGCCGCCGATGGCAGCCTCGTGCCAGGGGATGCTGAAACAGGCGCTTCGCCAGATGTACCAGGCGCGCTGTCGCGGTGCCCGCTCAGTCTCTTTTCACAACCTATTGATGAATCGCTATGTCTGAAACTTTGCTGCTCACGGGAGCCACCGGTTATATCGCATCGCACACCTGGGTCGCCTTGCTCGAGGCCGGCTATCACGTGATTGGCCTGGATAATCTCTGCAACAGCAATCGCGCCGTGGTCGAACGGCTTGCGCAGATTACCGGCCAGCGTCCGCATTTTGTCGAGGGCGATGTCCGGGACCGCGCTTTGCTGGACCGTTTGTTTGCCGAACACCGGATCTCCGGGGCGATTCATTTCGCGGCGCTCAAGGCGGTGGGCGAATCGGTCAGCAAACCGCTGGATTATTACGACAATAATCTCAATGGCTTGCTTGCCCTGTGCTCGGCGATGAACGCTGCTGGTGTCAAGCAACTGGTGTTCAGCTCCTCCGCCACGGTATATGGCAATCCGCATTCGGTGCCGATCCTTGAGGACTTTCCCCTCTCGGCCACCAATCCGTACGGCCAGACCAAGCTGATGAGCGAGCAGATCCTGCGTGACCTGGAACGGTCCGATCCCGACTGGCGGATTGCGTACCTGCGCTATTTCAATCCGGTGGGCGCGCACGAAAGCGGCCTGATCGGCGAAGACCCCGGCGGCGTGCCGAACAACCTGATGCCTTATGTAGCGCAGGTCGCCGGCGGGCGCCGCGAGAAGTTGATGGTGCACGGCGGTGACTACCCCACGGTCGACGGCACAGGTGTGCGCGATTACATCCACGTCTGCGATCTTGCGGCCGGCCATCTTGCGGCCCTGGTCTACCTGCGCGACAAGCAGCAATGCCTGACGGTCAATCTCGGCACGGGCCGGGGCTACAGCGTGCTGGAGGTCGTCGCGGCCTACCAGCGCGCCAGCGGCCGCCCGGTACCCTACGAAATAGGGGCTCGCCGCCCCGGCGATATCGCCTCTTGCTATGCCGATCCCGCACTGGCGCACACGCTGATCGGATGGCGCGCGCAGCACGATATCGATCGCATGTGCGAGGATTCGTGGCGCTGGCAGTCGATGAACCCGCTGGGGTTTGCCGGCTGAGTGGCGTGGCCGGGCAGGCGGGGTGCGTACCCGTTTCTGCGTGCCCGGCTTTGTGGGCGCTCTGTGGACACGGCGAGGACCGGGCAGTGAAAATGAGAACGGCCGGGCAAGTGCCCGGCCGTTCTCAGGAGCGCAGCGGGTGCTCGGCCGCGATGCCCGTTGCCGGCGCCCGGTTTCAGCGAATCAGGAAGTCATCGATATTCTTGCCGGCGGCCAGGGCCTGGGTCAGCCAGCCAGGACGCTTGCCGCGGCCGGTCCAGGTATTGCCCGCGCCGTCGCGATAGCGCACCGGTACCTTGCGAGTTGCCTTCTTGCCGGCGGCAGGCTTGGCGCCGAAACCCAGATCGTCCGCGGTCAGGCCATATTGGTCGATTTTCTGGCGAATATCGGCGATGACGGAAGCCTGCTCGCGAGCCTTGATTTCCTCGGCCTGCTTTTGCAGTTCACTGATTTTCTGAACAATTTCCTGATAAGTCGCCATTGCGAGCCTCGATTTACTGGGTGAGCATGATGATTCGGATGAATTATAACGGCACCAAGCGATCCTGCAAACGCTTTTAAACCGCGATGGAGAGAATTCTGATAAATCGGCGGTATGATCTAATTAATGAACTTCCGTGCAGACCACGGGTCAGCGGCAGTTTCGCATTTGCCGACAGAGCGGCTGCTTTCGAATGTTCGAGAAAACGGCGTGCCGACACCACCCCGCCGTTTTGCAATCCGGACTGCGTAATAACCCTGCCCGCCGTAATGGCGCGCAGCGGGAAGTGATTTTGGTGCAACAATGCCGATCCCTTCGCAAAACGACCAAACCTGCTTTCGCCTCAAACATGTCTTTCGATTCGATTAACGCCGGCGCCGCGGGCAGGCTCGTCCCGGTCGAACTGGCGAAAGCCTATCGCCTGTTGAATCACGGGCCGGTTACGCTGGTGACCAGCGCCCACGCTGGCCGGCGTAATGTCATGGCGGCGTCCTGGGCGATGCCGCTGGATTTCCAGCCGCCCAAGGTCGCGGTCGTGATCGATTCCCGCACCCTCACCCGCGAACTGGTCGAAGCGTCCGGCGAGTTCGCATTGAACATCCCCGCCCGCGCGCAGGCCGCCGCCACGCYGGAATCCGGCTCGCGTTCCGGCCGCGAGCAGGATAAGTTTGCCGCCGCGGGCCTGGCCACCTTTGCGGCGAAAGAGATTGCCGCACCGCTGGTTGCCGGCTGCCTTGGCTGGCTGGAATGCCGGGTAATCCCCGAGCCGGCCAACGCCGCGCGCCACGATCTGTTTATTGCCGAAGTGGTGGCTGCGTGGGCAGATTCCGCCGCTTTTTCGAATGGCAGATGGCATTTTCCGGATCGGGAGTGTCGTTCGATGCACTACCTTGCCGGCGGCGCATTTTTTGCCACCGGGGAGGCTTTCCAGGTGGAGCCGGGGGCCACCGAATGAGCGCAGCGCAGGGACACGGCCCCAATTGGCGACGCAGGGTAGGAGAGGGGACGCTGCCGGCGTGGCGGGCACGGCACCTCGCTCAAGGAATCACGCGACCACGCCGTTATCTGCCCTGAGCGGGTCGCTGGGGTGTCGATTCGCCGGGCCGGGGCCGGAGGAGGTCCTGTGCATTCCTTACCGTATCGGGTGCTTCATGTCTTTCCATAACAATATCCAGATCAAAACCTTGTTGCGCGGCGCAATGGCAATGTTGTCGCTTCTGCTGATTCTGGTTGGCGGTGCGGGCCTTTATGGCATGTCGCACAGCAACGACGCGCTCCAGGAAACTTATGGCAACCAGCTTGCGTCGGCGCAGGCGCTCAGTGAAACCATGCTCGGCACGACGCGCATGCGCCTGGCGCTGGACCGCGGCGTGATGCCTGGCGATGGTGACGATGGCAAAGCGGCGGTAGACCGCTCCATGGTGTTCGTCGACAGCGCCGAGACAGCCTGGAAGCGATACATGGCGCTGCCGCAGGACGCCGAGGAAAAGGCGCTCGCCGCGGAATTTGGCCGCAAGCGCCAGGAATTCATGGAGAAGGGCATCCTGCCTCTGCAGAAAGCGCTGATCGAGAACAACGCGGACGGGGCGCTTGCGATTGCCAAGAAGGCGCTGCCCGACTTGCAGCGCAGCCTGGCTACCGCCTATGAAGCCCTGCAGGCTTTCCAGATCCGTACCGGCGAAGCCAACTACAACGTCTCGCAAGACCGCTTCGGGCAGGTGCGCGCGCTGTCCTTCGCGCTGATCGCCCTTGGCTTGCTGGTCGCCGTATTGTGTGCCGTGACGCTGCACCGGGCTATCGTGCGGCCGGTGGAGGAGGCCCTGGGGGTGTTCGAGCGTATCGCCGCCGGCGACCTGACCGCGCGCATTACCAATGTGTCGCGCAACGAGGTGGGGCGCATGATGCAAGCGCTGGTGGCCATGCAGGAAAGCTTGTCGAACATCGTTGCCCAGGTGCGCGGCGGTACTGACTCGATTGCCTCGGCCACGCAACAGATCGCCACCGGCAACCTCGATCTGTCGCAACGTACCGAAGAGCAAGCCTCTTCGCTGGAGCAGACCGCGGCCAGCATGGAAGAACTGACATCGGCAGTGCGCCAGAATTCCGATAACGCGCGCCAGGCTGGTGTGCTGGCCAGCGATGCCTCGGAGATCGCGCTCAAGGGCGGCGACGTGGTAGGCCGTGTTGTCGACACCATGAACGAGATCAATGGCTCGTCGCGCAAGGTAGTGGAAATCATCGGCGTGATCGAGGGCATTGCCTTCCAGACCAATATCCTCGCGCTGAACGCCGCGGTGGAGGCGGCCCGGGCGGGCGAGCAGGGCCGCGGCTTCGCGGTGGTTGCCGGCGAGGTGCGCACCCTGGCGCAACGCTCCGCCGCCGCCGCCAAGGAAATCGAGGCTCTTATCAGCGAATCCGGCCAGCGCGTCGAAAGCGGCACCAGGCTGGTCGCCGAGGCTGGCCAGACCATGGGCGAGATCGTCAATGCGGTCAAGCGCGTCACCGACATCATGAACGAGATCAGCGCGGCCACCCAGGAGCAGACCAGCGGCATCGAGCAGGTCAACCAGGCGGTCACGCAGATGGACCAGGTCACCCAGCAGAATGCCGCGCTGGTGGAAGAAGCCGCGGCGGCCGCGGGCGCGCTGGAAGAGCAGGCGCAGAAGCTCAATGGCGTCGTGTCCGTGTTCCGGCTGTCAGGCAGCCATGCCGTGGCCACGCCGGCCCCGGTTACGCGCGTCGCGGCCACGGGCAAGGCCAAGGCTGTCGCGGCCATGCCGACGCGAGCCCGCCCGCCGGTCCAGCGCAAGGCACGTCCCGCGTCTCCGGCGGCCCCCGCACTGGCCGCAGCCGGTACCGGCGGCGACGACTGGAGCGCGTTCTGAGCCATGGCATACAGCTTGCCGCTGTTTTCATCCCCGGGGAAGCGCGCGTGATGCGATGATGCGGGTCTTGCGCCCGCATCGTACGGATCGTCGCGCCATCGCCCCCAATTTTTGCGCAGCTTCCTTACTGACATGAGTGCTAGCCTTCTGCTGCTCGCTGCCTTCTCCGGCCTCGCGGTCGGGTTGGGTATACGCGCAGCCAAGCCGGACCGGGAGCCGGCGGGCAGACCCAGCCGGGCGCTGCAATGGGCGGTCTTGCTGTTTTCACCCGCGTCCGTCGGACTGCCATTGTGGGTCGCGCTGGGTTCCGGCAGCCTGCGGGGCACGCGCGAGGTGTCGCAGGCCGCGGCCGTGCTCGCCATGACTGCCGGGCTCACGCTTGCCATCCCCTGGTTGCGCCGGCACATACCCCTGCTGCGCGGTACCGCCCTGGCGGTGACGCTGGCCGGCGCCGGGGTGGTGGTGGCCGCCGGCGCGCGTCTGAGCGCCCTGTGCGGCAATGCGCAGCGCCCGTCCGCGCTATGCGTGGAACCCGGCAACTTCATGCAGCCGGCCTGGCTGGCGGTGGCCGCGCTTCTTCTGGCGGCGCTCGGATACTTCGGCCTGCGCCGCGCCAACCCGCTCGCATGGCAACTGGCCAACCCGCCCGGCTTCGCCATCCCGGACACCAAGGCGCTGGACGATATTTTCGATAGCCAGTCGCCCGCCACGGGCGGGGGAACCACCCTGCCGGTACGTCGGCGCGGCCGCATCCCGGGCCGCCTGACCGTGCGCGCGACGGCGCGTGGACACGGTACGGTCGGGGAGTACAGCGTCAGCACCGATCTTCCCGACCGCACCGCCTTTGCGCGCTGGCTCGATCAGTCGATCGCGCAGGCGCGCTTGGCGGAGACCGGCTGTGCCGTGTTGTTGGTGCATATCGCCGACTTTCGCGAGGTAGACGAAGTCTTCGAGGTGCGCGCGGACGATATCCTGGCGCAGGATGCCGGGGCCCTGGCGCAGGCAGCGCTGGAGCCGCACGATTTCCTGGCACGCCTGGCGCGCGACGAGTTCGCAGTCGGCGTGCCCGAGATGATCCAGCACAACCGCGCCAATGAACTGGGCACGCGGTTGCTGAGCTCGYTCGCGGAGTTCGTGTCCACGCGCGGCCTGCAGATGCAGATCGGGGTGAATATCGGCATCGCCATCTACCCGCGCGACGCGCAAACGTCGGAAGCCTTGATGCAGGCGGCACGCGTGAGCCTGAGCGAAGCGCGCGAGAGCGGCTCCAACCAGGTGCGCGTATTCAATTCCGCCGCCGGCGAGCGCGCGCGGCGCATGCGGGTCATCCGTCGCGACCTCTGGCTGGCCATCCAGGACGACGGTCTCGCGCTGCAGTACCAGCCGAAGTTCGACGTGCGCCAGCGCACCGTGATCGGCGCCGAGGCGCTGTGCCGCTGGCGCCATCCGACGCTGGGGCAGGTCAATCCCGCCGAGTTCATCACGGTGGCGGAACAGTCGGGCCAGATCGACAAGCTGGACGACTGGGTGATCGCCACGGTGTGCCGGCAGATCCGGCAGTGGCAGGACGAGGGCATCCCGGTGGTGCCGGTGGCCATCAATGTCTCCGGACTGCGCTTTGCCAGCCGCGATTTCCCGCAATACCTGCTCGAGCAGATCCATCAGCACGACATTCCACCGTCGGCCGTCACGCTCGAGATCACCGAAACCGCGGCGATGAAGGATATCGCGCAGTCGCTGGAGACGCTGGCCGAGTTGCAAGCGCTTGGCATCCATGTCGCGCTGGACGATTTCGGCAGCGGCTATTCCAGCCTGGGGTATCTGAAACGGTTGCGCGTCGGGACACTGAAGATCGACCGTACTTTGATTGGCGGGCTGGATRCCGACCCGCAAGGCCGAGCCATCGTCGGGTCGATGGTGGCGCTGGCGCATGAGCTACGGATGCGGGTGGTGGCGGAAGGGGTGGAGTCGAATTCGCAGCTGGATATTCTGGCGGCGATGGGCTGCGACGAGGTGCAGGGGTATTTGTTGTCGCATCCCTTGGATCCGGGGGCGTTCGCGGAGTTGGTCTCGGGGGATTGAGGCGTGAGATGCCGCTCGGAAATCCAGCGACATCCGGCACTCGCCCGTTCACCGCCTGGGCGTATAAGGGTCAGGCAGCGCTCCGGCAGACGGAAACAACGCCAGCAAGCGGGTAAATCGCCCGCTTTCCGGCACCAGCAACGCAAACCGGGTCTCGCAATAGTGCCCCGTCAGCGCCCCCAGCCTGCGCAGCTGCTGGCTGCAATTCACCAGCGATGGCAATCCCCGCGGCAGGTAAATACTGGCCAGCAGCGCCTCGGGTTCGATGCGGGTACGTCCGTGGAAGCGCGCCAGCTGCATCAGCAGCTCATCCGCCATGCTGGCCTCGCTGGTGGTTTCCACGTGCAATGCCAGGCCGATTGCATCGCGGCTGGCCACCGCCTGTACATCCCGCCATGTCAGGGGCATGGGCCCATCCCCCAGCACCGGCGCGAACAACACCGAGGAAAGCAATTCGAGGGTGCGTGGCAGTCCCTCGGCGGTGGTCGGCACGATGGGCCCGCAGCCCGTCGTGGCATACGCCGGGCCATCGACGAGCAGGGTGACAACGAGGCGATCGGGGTGCCGCAGCGCGCGCAGGCGTTGTGCCATGGCTGCGCTGATCTGCCGCTCCACGATGACCAGCTGCACATCGGCCGGCTGGCGCGGACGCCGCGATACCCAGTGCAGCCGTCCGCCGAAATCCGGCAGCGGCGCCAGCAATGCGTCCGGCGCGCCTTGGATGAGCACCATGAGCTTGTCGGTTTGACGCGATTCCGGGACTTCCCGTTTGCTCCACTGCGGGCCTGGCAAGTTCGACATGTTGACGTTCCGATAGTGTTGCAGTGCCACTGCCCCGGGTAGCGCAAACCGTCCACGGCCAGCAATGGGAGTGGGACGTTTTGCGCGGCGGCCGTAGTATGCCGACCCTCGGCGAGCGGATGCACCCCATAACCGGGGGGTAACAAATCTGCGCTTATCAGCGCAACCGTACTACGGTTTCGGCCAACGCTGCCGATATTCCCCGCAGGGGCGCGGTTCGCACCGCGCTGCGCGAGTGCCGCAGCAGCTTGCATCCGCGTGGTCCCTGGCATGGGAACGCACAGGGAAATCGCTCGGGTTTGCCCGCCGCCGCCGTCCCAGGCGAGAACGAATATCGGTCCACCGGGCCAGGACCTGGGCTTGTGGACTCACCATCGTGCTGTCAACGGAGCCGTTATGTCTTTGCCTCATATTCTAGTCGTCGACGATTCTCCCTCCTTGCGCCGCATGATCGGCGCCTGCCTGCGCGCCGGAGGTTACACCGTATCCGAGGCCGCCGATGGCGACGAGGCCCTGGCGCTGGCCATGGATACGTCGTTCGGCATGCTGGTGACCGACCAGGTCATGCCCGGCACGGACGGCCTGACCCTGATCCGCACGCTGCGCAAGACTCCGGCCTATGCCGCAATCCCGATGTTGATGCTGACCACCGAGGTCGACGGCCAGGTACGTGAGCAGGCCCGCGATGCCGGCGCCTCCGGCTTCCTCGCCAAGCCCTTCGATCCCGATCAGCTGATGGAAGCCGTCGGCGCGCTGCTGGACCCCTCGAAGGTAGGGTAAATGCCTTGCCATTGTTTCCCTTCAGGCACGCGGCCTACTGCCGTTAAGAGGTAAACGATATTCGTGCCTTGGCGCAGGCCGGGTCTCGGCAAGGCTGCCCGTTTTCGGGCCGGCCAGCCGTGGCTTTGGCTGCGCGCGATGGCCGGTCATGGCAGCGGGAGCCAGGAAAATGAAAAGCGGGAACAAGACAGAGGGCGCGGGAGAGGAATTCCTCGCGTTCAGGCTGGGCGGCGAGGAATACGGCGTCGACATCCTCAAGGTGCAGGAGATCCGTGGCTATGAGAATGTCACGCAGATCGCCAATGTACCGGCCTACCTCAAAGGCGTGGTCAACCTGCGCGGCATCATCGTGCCGATCATCGACCTGCGCATCAAGTTTCGCCAGGACACGGTCAACTATGACCAGTACACCGTGGTGATCATCGTCGACCTGCACGAGCGCATCACCGGCATCGTGGTCGACGGCGTGTCCGACGTGCTGACGCTGGCGCCGGGCCAGATCCGTCAGGCACCCCAGCTGTCCGGGGACACCGAATACATCCGCGGCATCGGCTCGGTCGAAGACCGCATGCTGATCCTTGTCGATATCGAGAAACTGCTAGACACCGAAGAGCTCGCAGCGCTTGAAGCAGCCGCGGCCGCTTGAAGCGGCTGCAAACAGACAGAGCCCGATCCACGCAGTCCTCCATCCATGCGAAATAACCAACCCGTTACCTCCCGAGAGCACAAGCTCTCCGCAGACGATTACCTGATTTCCCGGACTGACCTCAAAGGGCGCATTACGTTTGCCAATCGCGCCTTTATCGAGACTAGCGGCTTCGATGCAGAGGAATTGCTCGGCGCCGCGCACAACCTGGTGCGCCATCCGGATATGCCGCCGGAAGCATTCGCGGATCTGTGGAAGACGATCCAGGCTGGCCGCTCGTGGGTCGGTATCGTCAAGAACCGGCGCAAGAACGGGGACTTCTATTGGGTCACCGCCACGGTGACGCCTACGGTCGTCGACGGCCAACTGGTGGGCTACACCTCCGTGCGCTCGATGCCGCAGCGAGAGCAGGTGGAGGCGGCCAGCGCGGCATATGCGCGCCTGCGCGAGGGCAAGGGCCATGGGCTCGCGGTGCGCGATGGCGCTGTGGTACGGCGCGGCCTGGCGGGATTGCCGGGGCGCCTCACCAAGACCACGTTGAAGCGGCGCATCCTGATGTCGCAAGTGGCGGGCCTGGTGTGGTTCCTGGCTGCGTTGGCCGCTTTTGAAGCGCTGGCAGACGGCGAGGCAGCGGGTTCGCTGCGGCCCTGGCTGTGGGGTGGCTTCGCGCTGGCGTTGGTGTCCTCGTTCGTCGCCGGCACCTTGCTGCTGGCGCGCGTGAACCGGCCGGTGCAGGACATGCTCGATTTCGCGCTGCGCATGGGGGCCGGCGACCTCACCACGCGCCTGGATTACCGCGCGAGCGACGAGGTCGGTGCGCTGGCGCGCGCCATGCGCACCATGCAGCGCAGCTTGCTGTCGGTGGTTGGCGAGATTCAGGAGGGCATGTCGAGCATCTCCACGGCGACCCGCCAGGTTGCCGCGGGCAACAGCGACTTGTCGCAACGTACCGAGCAGCAGGCCGCGTCGCTGGAAGAAACCGCATCGAGCATGGAAGAGCTGACCAGCACGGTGCGCCAGAACGCGGACAACGCGCGGCAGGCCAGCGGCCTGGCGGCGAACGCATCGGAGATTGCCGTCAGGGGCGGCGAAGTGGTCGGCCGCGTGGTGCAGACCATGGACGACATCAATGGGGCATCGAAGAAGATCGTCGACATTATCGGCGTGATCGAAGGCATTGCATTCCAGACCAATATCCTGGCGCTGAATGCGGCGGTGGAAGCCGCGCGCGCTGGCGAACAGGGTCGGGGCTTTGCCGTGGTGGCGGGCGAAGTGCGTGGCCTGGCGCAGCGCAGCGCGAACGCGGCCAAGGAAATCAAGGGCCTGATCGGCGATACGGTGGCGCGCGTGGACAACGGCTCGGCACTGGTGGGCCAGGCCGGGCAGACCATGGGCGAGATCGTGCAGGCGGTCAAGMGCGTGACAGACATCATGGGCGAGATCAGCGCGGCATCGGCCGAGCARAGTTCGGGCATCGAGCAGGTGAACMAGGCSGTRGCCCAGATGGACGAGGTGACGCAGCAGAACGCGGCRCTGGTGGAGCAGGCCGCCGCCGCCGCCGGTTCGCTGGAAGACCAGGCCACGCGCTTGCGCGATGCGGTGGCCACCTTCCGCGTCACCATGCGGCCGGAAGCGCGCCCGGTGCGGGTGGGCCAGGGCAGCGCCCAGCGGCTTGCGCAAGCCTGACGCGGCCAGGTATCCGGCCAAGGCAACAAGTTGAAACAGTCAGTCTCAAGCACTGTTCCAGAAAAAAGGTAGCACCTGTCGTTCGCATTGCCGGCAATCCGCCGGCACGGGCAGACGGGGCACCCGGTCAAGTCATTCAGAAAAGAGAGGTGGTCTGCATGCAATGGTTCAATCAGCTGCGCGTCACGACCAAGCTGGTCGTTGGATTTCTGGTCGTGTCGCTTATCGGCGTGGTGATGGGTCTGCTGGGCGTCGTCAATATGGGGCGCATGGCTGACTGGACCGGCAAGATCTATAACGATGACTTGCAGGCCCTCAAGGCCGTGCAGTCCGGCAATATCAGCCTGCTCTATGGCAGCCGCGCGCAGATCGCCCTGCTGTCCGCATCGACCATGGGCGAGCGTGCCGCCGAGAAAGACCAGATCGAGAAATCGCTTGGCATGCTGGACGAGAGCATGAAGCGGGCGCGCCAGGCATTCACCCAGCCGGAAGGCCTGGCCCTGGTCAAGCAATACGATGCCTTGCTGCCGGCCTACCGCGAGCGGTTGGGCAAGTATGTGGCGCTGGTGGGCAAACAGCCGCTCGATACCTCGCAGTTCGAGAGCCAGGTCTTTAGCGAGAGCGCAGACCTGATCAAGGAGAGCCGCGCGCTCGAGGACTTGATGGCCAAGATGGTCAAGCGCCGCGACGACCGCGCGCTGGCCAATATGGAAGAAGCGCGCGGCGTCTACGAGGGGACGCGCCTTTGGATGCTGGGCCTGGTGCTGGGCGGCCTGGCCGTCTCCGTGCTGCTTGGCGCATTCCTCGCCCGCACGCTGTCGCGCCAGCTGGGTGGCGAACCGGCCTACGCCGTGGCCATCGCCTCGCGTATCGCCGAAGGCGATTTTTCCGCGGAAGTGAAACTGCGCAGCGGCGACAAGGACAGCCTGCTGCACGCCATGAAACAGATGCAGCAGCAACTGTCCACCATGGTGCGCGATTTCAAGGACTCGGCAGAGTCGATCGCCTCCGCTTCGCGCGAGATCGCCGCGGGCAACAGCGACCTGTCGCAGCGTACCGAGCAGCAGGCCGCGTCGCTGGAAGAAACCGCATCGAGCATGGAAGAGCTGACCAGCACGGTGCGCCAGAACGCGGACAACGCGCGGCAGGCCAGCGGCCTGGCGGCGAACGCATCGGAGACAGCCGTCAAGGGCGGCGAAGTGGTCGGCCGCGTGGTGCAGACCATGGACGACATCAATGGGGCATCGAAGAAGATCGTCGACATCATCGGCGTGATCGAAGGCATTGCATTCCAGACCAATATCCTGGCGCTGAATGCGGCGGTGGAAGCCGCGCGCGCTGGCGAGCAAGGCCGGGGCTTTGCAGTCGTGGCGGGCGAGGTGCGCAGCCTGGCGCAGCGCAGCGCGAACGCGGCCAAGGAAATCAAGGGCCTGATCGGCGATACGGTGGCGCGCGTGGACAACGGCTCGGCACTGGTGGGCCAGGCCGGGCAGACCATGGGCGAGAT
>NZ_JBFTLX010000020.1:0-60368 GCF_056396665.1 Cupriavidus sp. 05T313
GGCTGCCTACCAGTCGGAAGAGGTGAAGCAGTTCATGAAGAACGAGTTCAAGGGCGCGATGGTGCCTTCGTTCTGAGTGCGCGGGCGATGCGGGGGCTTCATTGGTCCCGCGCTGGCTTGCCAGGACAAAACCCCCTCCGGATCCTGCGATCCGGAGGGGGTTTTTCGTTGGGCCTTGCGGTCTGGCTGCCTGCCTATTCCCTCGGCATGAAGGTGATGATGACCTTGGCGGGCGCCAGGCCGTTCTCGTCGCGCGGCAGCGGATCGGATCGCTCCACCGCGCGCAGCACCGCGTTGTCCCAGCCGGCATTGCCGCTGGACTTGGTCAGGCGGGCCGACAGCAACGAGCCGTCCGGCGCCAGTTGCACCGTCACCACCGCGGCCGGGTTGCCGGCCACCTCTTCGGTGAAGATGATGTTCGGCTTGACGCGGCGCCGCACGCGGTCCGCGTAGCCGGGCGACGCAGCGCCGCCCGCGCCGGCGCCGGTGCCCGCACGGTTGCCCACGCCACCGGTGGTGGGGGCGCTGTTGGCCATGGCTTGCAGGCGTGCCAGTTCGCTCTGGCGCTGTTGCTTGAGCGCCGCCTGACGCTCGCGCTGCTCGGCCTGTCTGGCTTCCGCCGCCGCCGCCGCGGCCTGGCGGCGCTTCTGCGCCTGCAGCGCGATATCGGCGTTTTCCTCCGGCTTGACCACGGATTCGGGGTTCGGCTGGACCACCGGCTGGGGCTGCGCAATGTCGGGAACACTGTCCCACAATTCGGCTTCCACGCCTGCCGGCGTGCGGCTTTGCCAGTGCACGCCGTAGTAGAGCAAGATGCCCAGCAGCAGATGCATGAACAGAGCCAGCAGGAAACATTTCAGCGTTCCCCGCTCCTGTACCAGTTGATACGGATAGGCGATGGGCTCCATGGCGCGGGCTGGCCAGAGGCCGCAGGTGTTCCACGCGGCATAGCTCTGGCATCACTCTGACATCGATATGAAAGGACACTTCGCGATGGTTTGTGCTCCAACCCGCGCTTAGGATCCTCTGTATGGAGCTTAGGTCGGCATTGGCTGCCTAGGCAAGCGAGATTCCGTGGGGCTGCCGCCGCGCCATGCCGGACTCCGTCCATCGCAGAATTTACACGTCCGGTCCGCCGAGCTTGCACGTCAAAAAATCGCCTACAGGCCCAAAAAGTGGCGACTCTGCCTCCGCGGGCGTCCATGCATTCAACCCTTTGCCGGGCACGGTCTAAGCTATATGCGAAAGATCCCGCTCCCGTCCTCGCAGGGTGATTCGCCATGGCTGCTCGTTCCCTCGCTTCGCTTTCCCTCAGCTTCGGGCTGGTCTCGATTCCGGTCAAGGTGTACACCGCGACGGAAAGCCAATCCGGGGTGAGCTTCAACCTGCTGCACAAAGGGTGCGGATCGCGCCTGAAACAGCAGTACATCTGCCTGCGCGAAGATGTGGTGGTGGAGCGCTCCGAGATGGTGAAGGGGTACGAGTTCGAGAAGGATCACTATGTGGTCTTTGAGCCGGAAGAACTGGATGCGCTGGAGGCGGAGGGCCGCCATACGATCGACATCGTGTCGTTCGTGCCGGCCGGCGCGATCGATCCGATTTACTTCGACAATGCCTATTACCTCGGCCCGGACAAGCGCGGAGCGAAGCCGTATGCCTTGCTGACCGAAGCGATGCGCCGGACCGGCACCTGCGCGCTGGCCCGATGGGTGTGGAAAGGCAAGCAGTACATGGTCCAGGTGCGGCCAGGCGACGATGGCCTGATCCTGCAGCAGTTGCTCTATGCCGACGAAGTGCGCCCCATGGCCGACCTGCATGTGGAGAAGGCGGACGTACAGCCCGCGGAACTGGCGCTGGCGCAGCAACTGATCGAGCAGAATTCGGTGGGCAGCTACGATCCCGCCGCCTACGCCGACGAAGAAAAGGCGCKGGTCCTCGCGGCAATCGACAAGAAAATCGCCGGCAAGAAGATCACCGTGACGGAACAGCGCGAAGCCACGCAGGGCGCGGAAGTCATCGACCTGATGGAAGCGTTGCGCGCCAGTGTGCAGCAGCGCAAACGCGCAGCCGGGAAAACGGCCGCGGCGCCGGATGCGCCGAAGGCACGCAAGACCGCGCGCCGCGCCACCGCGCCCGCGCCGGCACCCGCGCGCCGAGCGGCAGGCAAGAAGTGACCGGCAGATGACGCTATATACGTTGCGCGAGGTCCAGGCCATGCTCGGCATCCCGCGCTCGGTTGCCGCCAGGCTGATCGCGGATGGCGTGGTCACGCCAAGCCGCGGCGCGCGCCGCGAATACCTCTTCACCTTCCAGGACATGGTGATGCTGCGCACCGCGAACTCATTGCGCGAGGCGCAGATCCCGAGCCGCCGCATCTCGCGCGCGCTTTCGAAACTGAAGGCGTCCAGAGGGCAGGAAGCGCCGCTGACCGGCGTGCGGATTCGCGCGATCGGCAATGAGGTGGCGACCCGCGACACCGTCAGGCAGTGGCAGGCGGAATCGGGCCAGCTGCTGATGGATTTCGAGCCAGAGGAGGCCGGCGCAGCCGCCGTCCATTCCCTGCACCAAGCCCCGTCCGCCGAAGCGAGCATCTGGTTCCAGACCGGTTGCAAGCTGGAAGCCGAGGCGCCTGGCGAAGCGGAGCAGGCATACCGCCGTGCGCTCTCAGCCGATGGGAGCTATCTCGAACCCTATCTCAACCTGGGGTGCATGCTCTGCGCCGCCGGCCACTTCGGAGAGGCGATCGCGCTCTACCGCTGCGGGCTTGCGCATCTGCCGGACGAACCGCTGATGCACTTCAACCTGGCCGTCGCGCTGGAAGACGACGGGCTGCAGGCAGAGGCGCTGGCCAGCTATGGGCATTGCATCGAACTCGCCCCGGAGTTCGCGGATGCCCACTTCAATGCAGCGCGGCTGTATGAAACCTTGGGGGACGATATGCGTGCGATCCGGCATTTCAACGCATACCGGAAGCTGCAGCCGCAGTGAATGCCCGCCGCGCGTGGCGCTGGCGGCGCGTGCCATCGGGTGCTTCCGCACGGTTCCCCGCTTTGAAAAAGCGGCGGCCATTTTGTAGGATTAACGCAAAGGAGGGTTTGGGACCATGAATCACGAAGACATGGCGAGCGCAGCATACCCGGCAGGGCAACCTGTTGTCGGCGACGTGGTTGCGGTTGGCGCCATCCGCCCGCAGGCGGGCGACCTTGTGACAGTGCGAAGCCGGATCGATCCCCAGGTGGAATTTAATACGCGCCTGACGCTCTCGGTGCCCGACGGCACCTGGAAGGCTGTGGTCTTCAGCATCGAGCGAGCCGGCCAGCGGCTTGCGGAATTCGGCGGAGTCAGGCTGGAGGACGAGGTTGAGATCTCGATGGATCACTTCGCCTCCGTGCTCAGGTGCATGCCTGCGCATTGAGAGGCCGCGAGCGCCGCACTGCCACGGGCCGTACGCATTCTTCAGGGTAGATTCACCCCGCGTGCCGGGATGTTGTCATTTCGAGCATCGCAGGGCCACATTCAGCTGGTCCACCACTTCCGCCCAATCGGCGTCCTCAAGGATTTCGTCCTGCAGCAGCGCCGCCTGGGCGGGCGTCCAGAACGGTGCGTCCGCGAGCGGCACGTCGTCGGCGAGCGGGGAATGCGTGGCGATGAAGGTCCGGATCTCCGCTTCGCTGGCCGGCAATCCCAGTTGCGCGAACAGTTCGGAAAAGTGATGAAAGCCCTGGTCCATGATGGTTGCCCCTTCTGCTCAAGAGATCGATGTTCGTGCAGCTCGGCGAGTGCATTGCCACCATGCTATGCGACAACGCAGCTTTTGTGCGCAACATCGAACGGTACAGGCTACAGGCGGGCAACGGGCAATGGCACGGTGCCGCCGGTAGCGGGCGGCGGCACCGCTCGTCTCCGCCTTAATCCAGCTTGATCTTCAGATCCCGGATGAGCTTGTGCCAGCGAGCGGTCTCGCTGCGCAGCAGATCGGCAAACTGCGCCGGCGTACTGCCCACGGGTTCCACCCCGAACTCCACCAGCCGCTTGTTGACTGCCGGCTCCCTGATGGCAGCCACGACCTGCTTGTTCAGGATGGCGATCACCTCGGGAGGCGTGGCCGACGGCGCCACCATTCCGACGAGCGCGGCGGCCTCCACGTTCTTGTAACCTGCCTCGGCGAAGGTCGGCACATCGGGCAACTGCGGCAGGCGGGTGGGATTGGCCACGGCCAGTGCCTTGACCTTGCCGCCCTTGATGAAACCGGCGCCCGAGGCAAGATCCACCATCATGGCCGGGACCTGCCCGCCGGCAACGTCGGCCAGCGCAGGCGCCGCGCCGCGATACGGCGCGTGGACCATGGTCAGGCCAGCTTCCACCTTGAGCAGTTCCATCGCCAGATGATGCGGGCTGCCTGCACCCGCGGAAGCATAGTCGATGCCGCCCGGCTTGGCTTTCGCCGCGGCAATGAATTCTTGCACGTTGCTGGCACGTATCCCCGGACCCACCACCAGGATCATCGGGAAGCGGCCAAGCAGCGTAACCGGCGCCAGGTCTTTTAACGGATTGTAGGAAAGGGACTTGTACAGCGCGGGGTTGAACACCAGCGTGCCGTTGTCCGCCGACAGCACTGTGTAGCCATCCGCCGGCGCGCGAGCGGTTTCCGCCGCGGCGATGGCGGTGTTGCCGCCGGGTTTGTTGTCCACCACGACCGGCTGGCCCAGGCGGGTCGAGAGCGGCTGCCCGATGGAGCGCGCCAGGAAGTCCGAACCGCCTCCGGCGGGGTAGGGCACGATCCAGCGCACGGGCTTGCTCGGGAAGGCGGGTTCCGCGCCARCCGTTGCCGCGGTCCAGGGCAGGGCAGCCAGGCCGAGGCCAACTGCCATCAATTTGCGGATGGTGATCATCTTGTCTCCTGTTTTGAATTTTGCTTGCGGCGTTGTCTTCCGCTTTTTTGCATTCTTTCTTATCTGCCGGGCCGCCTGCCACCGTTCATCCGGCGCGGGCGGCCCCGTTGCCCGGACTCAGGCGCCGACGTGGCGCAGGTCGAGCACGCGCTGGGCCTTGCCGGTGGCTGTAGTCTTGATCTCACCGGCGTTCAGCACGCGTACCGCCGTGGAAACGCCCACCATGGTCTTCACCCGGTGCTGCAGTTCGCGTCCCAGCTGCGCACGGTCGCTGTCGGTGAGCGCGTCGCAGACCCCGGCGCGCGCCTCGACCGAGACGGACAGGGAGTCCATATGCCCTTCGCGGGTGATGCACAACTGGTAGTTGCCGCTCAGGCGGCCGATGCCCAGGATCAGCTCCTCGATCTGGCTCGGGAACACGTTGACGCCGCGGATGATCAGCATGTCGTCCGAACGCCCGGTGATCTTCGCCAGCCGGCGCATCGAGCGCGATGTCGGCGGCAGCAGCGTGRTCAGGTCGCGCGTGCGGTAGCGGATCATGGGCATGGCCTCCTTCGACAGCGAGGTGAATACCAGCTCGCCCTGGCTGCCGTCGGGCAGCACTTCGCCGGAGATCGGATCGATGATCTCGGGATAGAAGTGATCTTCCCAGATGACCGGTCCATCCTTGCTTTCAATGCATTCGCAAGCAACGCCGGGGCCCATGATCTCCGAGAGCCCGTAGATATCGATGGCCTGGATGCCCGCGCGCGTCTCGATCTCGGCGCGCATGCCCTGCGTCCACGGCTCGGCGCCGAAGATGCCGATCTTCAGCGCTGACGCCGCCGGATCCATGCCCTGGCGCGCCATCTCGTCGAGCAGGTTGAGCATGTAGGAGGGCGTGACGAGAATGATCGACGGCTCAAAGTCGCGGATCAGCTGGACTTGCTTCTCGGTCTGTCCGCCGGACATCGGCACGACCATGCAGCCGAGGCGCTCCGCGCCGTAATGGATGCCCAGGCCGCCGGTGAACAGTCCATAGCCGAATGCGTTGTGCAGCGTATCGCCGCGGCGGCCGCCCGCCGCGCGGATGGAGCGGGCCGTTACGTTGGCCCAGGTGTCGATGTCTTTCGCGGTGTAGCCCACCACGGTCGGCTTGCCGGTCGTGCCGCTAGATGCATGCACGCGCACGACCTCGTCCCTGGGCACGGCAAACAGCCCGAACGGATAGTTGTCGCGCAGGTCTTTCTTCGAGGTGGTGGGGAACTTCGCCAGGTCGGACAACTGGCGCAGGTCGTCCGGGTGCACGCCGGCGGCGTCGAAGGCGCTGCGGTAGTGCGGAACGTTGTCATACGCATGACGGAGCGACCATTTGAGCCGTGAGAGTTGCAGCGCCTGGAGTTCGTCGCGGCTGGCGAGTTCGATGGGCTCGAGTTCGCCCGGTTGGGGAATTGGCTGGACCACGGTTGTCTCCTGATGGTGAAGCGACTGAATAGGATGGAACGGTGGCGGGATTGGGGGCGCCACACGACGGCTCGGCAACCCGGCTATGCGCGGCAACGGTCTTTGCCGTGGTGCCGTGCCGGGTCGTCAAGCATCCGGAACTCCATAACTCCATAGCGGCGCCCACCCGGCCGACGCATGCGCGCCGGCCGGCCGGATAGCGGGCACCCTGGCTTGACTGCGGATGACGATGCGAAGCCACCTGAACGCCCGGGACGGGCGAATCCGCGGCTTCGTCAGCGACGCTTACGACGGCTCGCGCTGCGGGACATGCCGGCGGCTTTGCACGACGCGGAAGCGATTGGCAACAAACGCGGTATCGGCAAGGCTGGCGTTGGCCGCGGGGTTTGCACCCGTTGCGTGGAAGTCCGAGAACGCTGCGGACTGGTTCACGAAGACGCCGCCCGTCAGGTTGACGGACAAGGCGACGCCGCCTTCCACGGCAGCCTCCCCGGCGGCATCGAGCACCGCTTCGTCCGTGCTGTAGACGGACAGCGTCAGGGCACCGCGCGTGCGGGCGATGCGCGCCGCGAGTGCCAGCGACTGCGCGCTGGAGTCGGTCGCGATCACAAACGCGATCGGGCCGAACCATTCCTGCGTGAAGGTAGCCTCGTCGCGGCTGGCGTCGAGTTGCAGCAGGACCGGGGTGGCGATCGTTGCGTCGGGGAATTCGGGATGCACGAGGCGCTGGCTGGCGAGCAGCGGCGTGCCGAGCGCGGCGACCTCGTCGATCCGGGCGAGCACGCCCTGGTTCTGGATCGCGCCGGTGAGTTCGACGGCACGGGCCGCATCGGCAGTCAGCTTCTGCACGGCGCCGGCGATGGATCGGGCGACCTCTTCAAACGGGACGGTGCCTTCGGCTGTCTTGATGCCGCCACGCGGCACATAGATATTCTGCGGCGCGGTGCACATCTGGCCGGAATACAGCGCGAGAGAAAACGCGATGTTGCGGGCCACCGCTTTGAGTTCGTCCGCCGAATCGATCACGATCTGGTTGACGCCAGCCTTCTCCGTGTAGACCTGGGCCTGCGGCGCATGTGTCTCGAGCCAGTCGCCATTGGCGGTGCTGCCGGTGAAATCGATCAGCCGTATCTCGTCGCGCGTGGCCAGCGACTGCACAAGCGGGCCGTCGTTGGGTGCGGTCGCCAGCAAGGTCACGACGTTGGGATCGAAGCCGGCGTCCTGCAGCACTTGCCGCGCGATACGCACGGTGATCGCGAGCGGCAGGATCGCGGCCGGATGTGGCTTGACGATGACGGCATTGCCGGTTGCAAGGTCGGCGAACATCCCCGGGTAGCTGTTCCAGGTGGGAAACGTGCAGCAGCCGATCACCAGGCCGATGCCGCGCGGCACGACGGTGAAGCGCTTCTCCATGGCTAGCGGAGGATTCTTGCCCTGCGGCTTTTCCCAGTAGGCCGTCTCCGGAATGTCGCGCATCGCGTCCCACGCGTAGGCGATGGCCTCGAGCGCGCGATCCTGCGCGTGCGGGCCGCCGGCCTGGAACGCCATCATGAACGCCTGCCCGGTGGTGTGCATGACGCTGTGCGCGATCTCGAAGCTGGCCTGATTCAGCCGCGCCAGGATTTCCAGGCTCACGCCCACCCAGGCTTTCGGACCGGCCTTGCGGTACTGTGCCTGCGCCTTTTGTGCCGCCGAGATCAGCGCGTCCGGATCCGCTTTGGGGTAGCCGATATGCAAGGTCTGGCCGAATGGCGAGCGCTCTTCGCCGATCGTGCCGTTGCTGCCGGGTTGATCGAGTGTGAAGGGCTGGCCAAGCTGTGCCTTGAATGCCGCTTCGCCGTCGGCGGCGGCGGTTTCACCATAGGCGCGCGGGCTGGGCATCTCGTTGAAGGGACTCCAATAGCCGCGCGTCCGGATGGCTTCCAGGGCGCGCTCGAGCGTCTTTTCGTGTTTGCTGAAGAGGGAATGATTCATTGCGGGGGGCGTATTTTTTAGAGGTTGCAGGACTGCGATTAGCGTTTACCGTTCGTCGTAGCTGACGACAACCCGATCCGACACCGGATGGCATTGGCAGGTGAGGACGAAGCCATCGTCGATTTCATGTTGTTCGAGCGTGTAGTTCTTTTCCATCTTCACTTCGCCTTCGAGGACTTTCGCGCGGCACGTGCAGCACACGCCGCCCTTGCAGGCGTAGGGCAGGGCAAGGCCCGCTTTCAGGCCGACATCGAGTACGCTGACCCCCACATAAGGCAGCCGCAGCTTGCGCCGCTTGCCGTCGATGATCACTTCCAGGTCCGCCGCCGGCATGTCGTCGGTGATTTCGATGGGCGGCACGCCCGCTTGCGGCAGCGGTGTGCCGAAGCGTTCGACGTGCACTTTCTCCGGCGCCACGCCGGCTGCCTTTAGCGCGGCTTCGGCTGCATCCATCATCGGGCCGGGGCCGCAGATGAACGCTTCATCGATTTCGTCGGCCGGCGTGAGCGTTTCCAGGAATGCCCGGCATTTCTCCTGATCCAGCACGCCGTTGAACAGTTCGACTTCCTGCAAATCGTCGGACAACACGTGATACAGCGAGAACCGGCTCATATAGCGGTTCTTCAGGTCTTCCAGTTCCTCGGCGAACATGATCGCGTCGACGCTGCGGTTGCCGTACACCAGCGTGAACCGGCTGGTCGGCTCCGTCTCAAGCGTGGTCTTGATGATCGCGAGCACGGGCGTGATGCCCGAGCCTCCCGAGAACGCCACGTAGGTCCGGGACAGGTCGGCGTTCAGGTGCGTGAAGAAGCGGCCATCGGGCGTCATCACCTCGATCTCATGGCCAGGTTGCAGCGTGTCGAACGCGAAGTTCGAAAAGCGCCCGCCGCGCACGCGCTTGATGCCGATGCGCAGTTCGCCATCGCGGTCGTAGTCGGTGACGCCCACGCAGATCGAATACGAGCGCCGGGTTTCCTCGCCATCGAGATGCGCCTTCAGCGTGACGAATTGTCCTTGCGTGAAGCGGTACGCATCGCGCAGGTCCTCGGGCACCTCGAAGGAGACGGTCACGGCATCGGCGGTTTCGGGCCGTACCTCGCGGATACGCAAAGGATGGAATTGTGGAGTCGCCATAATGTCGGTCCAGGTCAGTACGGTCAGTACGGTTTGAAGTAATCGAACGGCTCGCGGCAATCGATGCAGCGGTACAGCGCCTTGCATGCCGTCGAGCCGAACTGGGCGAGGAGTTCGGTGTGCACCGAGCCGCATTGCGGGCAGGCCGGCTTGTCCCGGGCGGCCGCGCGAGGCACGAAGCGGATGGTCTTTTCTTGCGGCGCATCCGCGCTGCCGCAGTTGCCGGCAGGTGGCGCAATGCCATAGCGGCGCAGCTTGTCGCGCGCTTCGCCGGTCATCCAGTCGGTGCTCCACGCAGGGGCAAGCACGGTGACGATGCGATGGGGGACGATCCCGGCGGCGTCCAGCGCCTGTCCGATATCCTCGGYAATCTGCGACATCGCCGGGCACCCCGAATAGGTTGGCGTGATGACGACTTCGACGGCGTCGTCGGCGCCGCGGCGCACGTCGCGCAGGATGCCCAGCTCGCGAATCGATACCACGGGGATCTCCGGGTCCGGGACCGCCTCAAGTACGGTCCAGGCACGTTCCAGCGTGGTGTCGGCATGCATCAATGTGGCGGCGGTCATCGCGATCTACCAGGTAGCGCCGGGATGCTGGCGTGCCAGGGACTGCATTTCGGCAAGCAGGAAGCCCATGTGTTCCGAATGTTCGCCGTGCTTGCCGGTCGTAACGTGTTTCACCGGCGACGGCAGCTTGAGGGTGGCCTGGGCAATGGCCTGCTCAACGTCTGCCTGCCATGCAGGTTCGAGGCCAGCCACCAGGGGGCCGACGCCGGCCTCGGCCATCGCGATTTCCACCGCATCGGTTGCGAAGAACTCCCGCGTGTACGGCATCAGGTAGTCCAGCGCCGCCTGTGCGCGCCGGTGCGACTCCGCCGTGCCGTCGCCGAAGCGGATCAGCCACTCGCTGGCATGGCTGAGGTGGTAGCGCGTCTCCTTCAGCGATTTCGCGGCGATGGCCGCCAGTTGCTCGTCGTTGGACGATTGCAATGCCGTCCACAGATGGGCCATCAGCGCGGAGTAGAGGAAGTTGCGCACTATCGTGACGGCATAGTCGCGTTCGGTGCGAGCGGTGCCTGCGAACGGCCCGAAGTGCGGCAACTCCACCATCGTGTAGTTGGCGAACTCGCGCTCGGAGCGGAAGTAGGCGTAGCTGTCTTCGGTTTTCTTCGCGCCGCTCAGCGCTTCGTCGAGCGTAGCCGCGTGCGAGTACAGCAGCCGCGCCTGGCCGATCAGGTCGAGGCTGATATTCGCCAGCGCGATGTCCTCCTCGAGCGCCGGGCCATGGCTGCACCACTCGCTGTTGCGCTGGCCGAGGATCAGCGCGTTGTCGGCCAGGCGCAGCACGTACGACAAATGTTGGGGCGTGGTCATCATTGCGTCTCGTCTTACATGTGGTCGATTTCGGCAGGCAGCACGAAGAAGGTCGGATGGCGATAGATCTTGTCGCCGGCCGGCTCGAAGAAAGACTCCTTGTCGGCAGGATCGGATGCCGTGATTGCCGCCGACGGCACCACCCAGATGCTTACGCCTTCCTGCCGGCGCGTGTAGACGTCGCGCGCCATGCGCAGTGCGGCGCTCGCATCGGATGCGTGCAGGCTGCCGCAGTGCTTGTGGTCCAGGCCCTGCTTGCTGCGCACGAATACTTCCCAGATCGGCCATTCCTTGTTCATCTTCATCTCCTGTTCAAGCGGCTTGCTTGTGAGCCCGCGCGGCCTGTTTTTCGGCATACGCCAGCGCGGCTTCGCGCACCCACGCGCCATCGTTGTGCGCCTTCACCCGGGTGGCGAGGCGCTCCTTGTTGCAAGGCCCGTCGCCGTTCACGACGCGCCAGAATTCTTCCCAGTCGATCGCGCCGTAGTCGTGCGCCTTGCGCTCTTCATTCCACTTCAGGTCCGGATCGGGCAGCGTCACGCCGAGGATGCGGGCTTGTTCGACGGTGGCATCGACGAACTTCTGGCGCAGGTCGTCGTTCGAGATCCGCTTGATGCCCCATTGGAACGACTGGCCGCTATGGATGGAATCCTTGTCGCTCGGGCCGAACATCATCAGCACCGGCCACCACCAGCGGTCCACCGCCTGCTGCACCATGTCCTTTTGCGCCTGGGTGCCCTTCATCATCGACAGCAGGGCGTCGAAGCCCTGGCGCTGGTGGAAGGACTCCTCCTTGCAGATGCGGATCATGGCGCGGGCATACGGGCCGTAGGTGCAACGGCACAGCGGGATCTGGTTCATGATCGCCGCGCCATCCACCAGCCAGYCGATCACGCCCACGTCCGCCCAGGTCGGCGTGGGGTAATTGAAGATGCTCGAGTACTTGGCTTTGCCGGCGTGCAGGGCATCGACCAATTGGTCGCGCGACACGCCCATCGTTTCGGCTGCGCTATACAGATACAGGCCATGCCCACCCTCGTCCTGCACCTTGGCGAGCAGGATCGCCTTGCGCTTCAGGCTCGGGGCCCGGCTGATCCAGTTGCCCTCGGGCTGCATGCCGATGATTTCCGAGTGCGCGTGCTGGGAAATCTGCCGGATCAGCGTCTTGCGATACGCATCGGGCATCCAGTCCTGCGCCTCGATCTTGCCGTCAGCCGCCATCAGGGCGTCGAAATGCGCTTGCTGCGGCGAGGTATCGGCCGGCGCCGTGCCGGGCTGTTGCGCGTTGCCCGGGAGATCGAGAGATTGGGTGTACATGGAGATTTCCTGTGAGGCGATGCCGCAGTATATTTATAAACCGACCGGTCGGTCGATGAATTGTTTGGATGAATTTAATCAAGTGATAGTTTTGAGGGGTGAGTGTGGAGGGTTAGCTACGCGGCGTTGCGCGGGTGTGCGTGAGGCTGCCTGCAGTGGGGTTGATCCGTCGTTTGCCGGATTTGACGGTTTTCGTTCGCTGCGGCTGGATCACCCGCTAGGAGCGGGGAAACGACCAGGGCGCATGTGGACCGGTCGGAGTTTGCCGAATGGTCATCGCAATTGGGCGGGCGCCCCCCGCGCCGCCGGGCGTGCGCAAGGCCAGCCGCTCGGCAAGCCGTAGTTGCCGGTCTAGCCAGGCCTGCGTGCGGCTGGCCTCCGGTGACGGGTCGTGTAGCCAGACGCCAAATGTGGAGAGAAAGATCCCGGTCAGCACGACCTCTTCCGCCTCCCGGCGCAAGCCGGCCGCCGGCAGGCAGGCGGCCTCCCGGATCCATTGCACGGTGCGGCTGATATGCAGCAGGCCTTGCGCCTGCAGATGCAAGTGCTCCGGCTGCAGCTTGTAGCGCAGCATCTCCGCGGTGAGCCGCCGATGCGGCGCCAGGGCCTCCAGCCAGGCGAGGATGGCTAGCGAGAGGCGCTCGCGCGTGGACAGGCCATGCCAGCCTTCGCGCTGGGTTGCGCAAACCAGCGCGAAGTCGGCCCGGCCGAACCAGGCCTCTGCCAGATCGTCCTTCTGCCGGTAGTGCCGGTAAATGTCGGCCAGACCGATCTCCATGGACGCGGCAATCTCATGGAGATGCAATGCATCCCATCCGCCGCGCTCGGCGAGTCTCAGCGCGACCTCCAGAATCCTGTCGGCCAGATCGGCGTGCTCCTTCATGGCTCGCACTTCCTTGAGAATCCGCAACTGCGCCACTTCCAAGGATAGCGAGCCGGCGCCGGAGTGGCCAAGCGCGCCGGGTCCGGCCCTGCCCGCCTCGACAAAGCTGGCAGGCGGTCTATCTTAAGGGTGTGTCACTCTGTGCCGCTATCCGAGCACCCTGTACGCCACATTTGCCGCATCCCCTCAGTAGCGGCGGGCGCGCCGCCGGCTTGGACGGAACGGCTGCCATGCGCATGGGACCAAATTCACCCTCCCGGGAAAGCTACGACAACGCGCTGCTCGACATTGTCCGGGAGATGTCGTCGGCAGTGCAGCAGCAAGGGACCGCCGAGATGCCGGTCTCGCTGGACAGCACGCTCGAAGGCGACTTGGGCTTCGATAGCCTGACGCGCGTCGAACTCCTCACTCGCGTCGAGCAGCGGTTTGGCGTCAGCCTGCCCGAGCAAGTCCTGGCCCAGGCCGACACGCCGCGCGCCCTGCTGCGCGCCTTGCTGGCCGCCAAGGATCTGCCGCCTGGCACGGGCGGAACGCTCCCGCGGCGTGCCCGCCCGTTCCCTGCGGCCCAGGCTCCGGAGAGTGCCGTCACCTTGACCGATGTGCTCGGCTGGCATCTGCGCCGCCATCCGGACCGAACTCATATCATCCTGCAGGACGGCAGCAGCGACGACATCCCGATCAGCTTTGCCCAACTGCACCAGCGCGCGACGGCCATGGCCACGGGGCTGGCCGAACGGGGTCTGCGTCCGGGCACGGCCGTGGCCATCATGCTGCCCACCAGCCCTGAGTACTTCTACAGTTTCTGCGCCGTGCTAATTGCCGGTGGCATCCCCGTTCCGCTCTATCCGCCGGCGCGGCTGGCGCAGATCGGCGATCATCTGCAGCGCCATGCCGGCATCCTGGCCAATGCCCAGGCACCCATCCTGGTTACGGTCGCGCAAGCCAAGCCGCTGGCCGCACTGCTCAAGGCCAGCACCGGTACGCTGCACGACGTGGTGACGCCGACGGAACTGGAGGCTTGCACGGGTGGCRGCGCGCCGGTGCACGCGATCGTGCGTGCGCACGATATCGCCCTGCTGCAGTACACCTCTGGCAGCACCGGCTCGCCCAAGGGCGTCGTCCTGACCCACGCCAACCTGCTGGCCAACCTGCGGGCGATGGGGCAGGCCCTGGGCGTTGGCTCCCAGGATGTCTTCGTCAGCTGGCTGCCGCTGTACCACGATATGGGGCTGATCGGGGCGTGGCTGGGTAGCCTCTACTACGCCTATCCCCTGGTCGTGATGTCGCCGCTGGCCTTCCTTGCGCGGCCAGAGCGCTGGCTCTGGGCGATCCACAAGTATCGGGGCACGCTGTCGGGCGGCCCCAACTTTGCCTACGAACTCTGTCTGCGCAAGCTGGCCGATGCGGCGCTGGCCGGACTTGACCTGGGTAGTTGGCGCTTCGCCTTCAATGGTGCCGAGCCAGTAAGCGTGCAGACCATGCGCGCCTTTGCGCAGCGCTTTGTACGCTACGGCCTGCGCCCGGAGGCCATTTCCCCCGTGTATGGGCTGGCCGAGGCCTCGCTGGGCCTCAGCTTTCCTCCGCTGGACCGCGGCCTGCTGGTCGATCGCATCGGCCGGACCGAATTCATGCGCGCCGCCAGGGCAGCCGCCGCGGCGGAGCAGGATAGCGATGTGCTGGAGTTCCCCGCCTGCGGCAGGCCGCTCCCCGGCCATGAAGTGCGCATCGTCGATGCCAGCGGGCACGAGTTGGCCGAGCGCCACGAGGGGCTGCTGCAGTTCCGCGGCCCGTCGGCTACCAGCGGGTATTTCCGCAATCCGGAGCAGACGCGCCTGCTCTTTGATCACGACTGGGTAAACACCGGGGATTACGCCTATGTCGCCGGCAATGATGTCTTCATCACCGGCCGCGCCAAGGAGATGATCGTGCGCGGCGGCCGCAATATCTACCCGTACGAGCTCGAGCAGGCGATCGGCGCCATCGCGGGCATGCGCAAGGGCTGTGTTGCCGTTTTCGGTTGCCCGGACCCCAGCAGCGGCACGGAACGCATCGTGGTGATGGCCGAAACCGCCGTGAAGGATCTACATGCGCGCCGGATGCTGCACCGGCAGGTGCTGAAGACGGCCATCGACGTGCTGGGCCTGCCTCCCGACCACATTGCCCTGGTCTCGCCGCACAGCATCCTGAAGACCTCGAGTGGCAAGATCCGCCGCGCCGCCTGCCGGGAGCGCTTCGAGCAAGGCCGGCTCGGCCGGGGGCAGGGCGCTCCCTGGCTGCAGATCGCCCGCTTCGGATGGCAGGCGATGCTTCCCCAACTGCGGCGCATCCGGCAGACCGGCGCAGGCCTGGCCTATGCCTGCTACGCCTGGGCCTTGTTCGCCGCGCTGACCCCGGCGACCTGGCTGGCCTCGGTAGTACTGCATCGGCCGCAACTGGGCTGGGCCGTCAGCCACCGCGCCGCAAGGCTGCTGCTCAGGCTGAGCGCGATACCCTGGTTCGTGGACGAGGCCGAGCGCCTGCCGCGYGACCAGCCGTGCATCCTGGTATCGAACCACGCCAGCTACCTGGACGGTATTGTCCTGGTGGCGGCCCTGCCCAGGCCGATCTGCTTCGTGGCCAAGCGCGAGCTTCAATCCCAGCGCATACCCGGCGCCTACCTGGCCAGCATCGGCGCGGATTTCATCGACCGCCTTGATCCGCGGCGAGAGCACGAGGACGTGGAGCGGATCGTGGCGGCGGTGCGCGCCGGGCACTCTGTCCTGTTTTTTCCGGAGGGCACGTTTGGGCGCACGCCCGGCCTGCAAAGCTTCCGCACGGGCGCATTCCTGGCCGCCGCGCACGCCGGCGCGCCGGTGGTGCCGGTCGCCATCCGGGGTACGCGCTCCGTACTGCGGGACGGACAATGGCTGCCGCGGCGCGGACCGATCGGTGTGGTCATCGGCAGCCCGCTGTGGCCGGATGGCGACGACTGGCCCGCCGCCGTGCGCCTGCGCAATACCGCGCGCACAGAGATCCTGCACTATTGCGGCGAGCCGGATGGCTTGCGCGCGACACACCGGGGTTCCAGGCGGATATAGAACCATAGCCCATGCCCGGCGTCGCGCATCTTGCGCCAGGCCATGCTGCTGGCTCGCTCAAGGCTCGAGCGCGAACACCTTGGCTTGCCTGCGTTCAAACGAACCGAGCAGCGCGCTGGTGAAGTTCCACTCGGACGTGTCCGGCTCGCGCACGTGGGGCGAACGCGAAAACGCTGGTGTCAACGGTAAACCAGCACGGGGATCTTGCTGTGGGTCAGCACCTTCTGTGTTTCGCTGCCGAGCAGCACACCCTGCACGCCGCGCCTTCCATGAGACGCCATCACGATCAGGTCACAGCCCCTGTCTTCGGCAGTCTTGATGATGGCTTCGTACGGGTGATCGTCGACCAGAAAGGTCGTCGCACAAGTCACACCAGCCTCGGCTGCCTCCAGCGCGATCCTTTCCAGATACTTCTTTGCTGCTTCCCCAATCTCTTCCGCGAACAGCTCCCGGCTGTCCGTCAGCATTTCGGTGTGATAGGCGAACAGGTGGTACTTGGGCCCGACTCGCAGCGCAGTGATCCGCGCTTCCATTTCCTGCGCCAACAGGAGCGCATTGTGGAATGCCGCGTCGGACAGGGGGGAACCGTCAACCGCCAGCAGAAGGTGCGTAAACATACTGCTCTCCTTGTACCCCGCTTCGGGGCTCATGGAGCCGGTTGCGTTTTCGCGCCGGAAGGCGTGCGATGGCAAGGCGACAATCGAAAGCGCAAGGCCCCATTGGTTGCCTCCAGTCGCCCGCCACCTGAAGTGAGTATAGGTGCCGAAGGCCGCACGTCAAACGACCCGAACACGCGCTTGCAGGACGCCTTGCTCTGCGCCACAGTTGTTCTATCGGATCCGGCTGGAGACGATGATGAGAAACCGGCTCGCCACAGAAACCTCGCCTTACCTCCGACAACACGCGGACAATCCAATCGACTGGTATCCCTGGAGCGAAGCGGCCTTTTGCCGTGCGCGCGACGAAGACAAGCCGGTTCTGCTTTCCGTCGGCTACGCCGCGTGCCACTGGTGCCACGTCATGGCACACGAATCGTTCGAGAACTCCCGGATCGCCGGCCTGTTGAATGAACGTTTCATCAGCATCAAGGTAGATCGGCAGGAGCGTCCCGACATCGACGACGTTTACCAGAAAGTCCCCCTGATGATGGGGCAGGGCGGCGGCTGGCCGCTGACGGTGTTCCTGACCCCGCAAGGCGAACCGTTCTTCGGCGGCACCTACTTCCCGCCCGATGACCGCTACGGCCGGCCAGGGTTCGTGCGGCTGCTGCTGAGCCTGAGCGATGCCTGGACGCATCGCCGCGACGAACTGCACGACATGGTCAAGCAGTTTCAGTCGGAGTTCAGACGGCTCGACCAGGCGGACCTGCGCCGTGAAGCCGCTGAAGTCGAGGACCTGCCCGCAGAGACAGCTCGCGCCCTGGCACGAGGCACCGACCCGGTCCATGGTGGATTTGGCGGCGCCCCCAAGTTTCCCAACGCGAGCGGCTACGACCTCGTGCTGCGGATCTATCACCGTACCGGTGAACCCGCGCTGCTTGAAGCGCTGGAGCGCACGCTCGACAGCATGGCGGCGGGGGGCATCCATGACCAGCTCGGTGGCGGCTTTGCGCGCTACAGCGTCGACGAACGCTGGGGCGTGCCCCACTTCGAAAAGATGCTCTATGACAACGGCCAGCTCGTCGCGCTCTACGCCAACGCCTATCGCCTGACTGGCAAGCCATCCTGGCGCCGTGTCTTTGAGAACACCATCGCGTACATTCTGCGCGACATGACGCATCCCGATGGCGGCTTTTACGCTGGCGAAGATGCCGATAGCGAAGGGGCGGAAGGCCGGTTTTATGTCTGGACGCCGGCCGAGGTGAAGGCGGTCCTGGGCGATTCCGAGGGCGCGCGGGCTTGCCTGGCCTACGGCGTGACCGATCGCGGGAACTTCGAACACGGTACATCGGTGCTCCACCGTGCTGCCGCGCTGGACGCATTGGACGAGGCGCGCCTCGAAGACTGGCGCGAGCGGCTCCTGGCGGCGCGTACCCAACGCGCGCGCCCTGGCCGTGACGACAACATTCTCACGGGCTGGAACGGCCTCATGATCCAGGGACTCTGTGCGGCTTACCAAGCGACGGGCGCCGTTGCGTACCTCGCTGCCGCGAGGCGTGCCGCCAGCGCTATCGAGGAAAAACTCACCATGCCGGACGGTGGCGTGTACCGGGCCTGGAAGGACGGGGTAGCCAAGGTGCCTGGGTTCCTCGAAGACTATGCCTTCCTGGCCAACGCGCTGATCGACCTCTACGAGTCCTGCTTCGACAAGCGATACCTGGATCGCGCGGTCGAACTCGTGGCGCTCATCCTCGACAAGTTCCGCGAGGACGGACTGTTTTTCACGCCCCGCGATGGCGAGCCATTGGTGCATAGGCCCCGGGCGCCGCACGACAGCGCCTGGCCGTCAGGCATATCAACCAGCGTGTTCGCCTTCCTGCGCCTGCATGCGCTCACCGGCCTCGATTTCTATCGTGACATCGCCGAGCAAGAATTCGACAGATACCGGGCCGCCGCCGCCGCGGCCCCGGCCGGCTTCCCACACCTGCTGGCCGCCCGGGATTTCGCGCAGCGCGGCCCGTTCGAGATCATTTTTGCTGGCGACAAGGCGGCGGCAGCGGCTCTCGTGGAAAGCGTTCACCGCGCGTACCTGCCGGCACGCGTCCTGGCATTTGCCGAAGACGTCCCGAACGGCCGGGGGCGRCACCCCGTCAAGGGCCGGCCGGCAGCCTACGTATGCCGGCATCGCACCTGTGCAACGCCGGTTACGAGTGGCAAGGCGCTGCTTGAACGCTGCGCGGAAGGCGCAGACGCGAAGCACCCCGTGCGTGCGCAAGCAGGGAGGCCATTGTGAAACCAGCGACGCTCCTGCTGCACATGTTGATTCCGGCAATCGCGCTGGCGGTGGCGTCCGCCGGCGTCCGCGCCGCCGATGATTTTGCGTCGCTCCGGACTCTGATGGTCAAGGAAATCGCAGCGCTATCGGTTCATACCGGCGCCGAAACGGGCAGGCATGCCTTTGATGCGCGCGTCATGGCGGCCATGGAGAAGGTGCCCCGCCACCAGTTTGTTCCACCGGAGCAGGAGGGCAACGCATATGAGAACCGCCCGCTGCCCATCGGCTACGGCCAGACCATCTCGCAGCCTTACATCGTTGCCCTGATGACCGACCTGATGAGGGTCAAGCCCACCGACGTCGTGCTGGAAATCGGCACCGGCTCCGGCTACCAGGCGGCGATCCTCGCAGAGCTGGCGCGAGCGGTCTATACGATCGAAATCATCGAGCCGCTGGGGGCACAGGCGCAGGAACGCTTGAAACGCCTCGCATACACGCAAGTGAAGACCAAGGTGGGCGACGGCTACTACGGCTGGGAGGACAACGCACTCTATGACGCCATCATCGTCACCGCAGCTGCAAGTCATGTTCCGCCCCCGCTCATCCGGCAACTGAAACCCGGCGGCAGGATGGTGGTCCCGGTGGGCGCCCAGTTCCTGACCCAGTACTTGCTGCTGATCGAGAAAGCGGGGGACGGCACGATTTCCACCAAACAGATCTTGCCTGTCAGGTTCGTGCCGTTGGTCGGTGGGCGCTGATGTCGTCACGCCATCATGCTCTCCCCGCCGCTCTTCGCCCTTTCCCTGCTTTCCGCATCCGCGCTTGGCTACGAAATCCTGCTGATGCGCCTGCTCTCCATCATCCAATGGCACCACTTCGCCTACATGATGATCAGTGTCGCCCTGCTGGGCTACGGCGCGGCCGGTGCGATCGTGGCCCTGATGCAGCGCACGATCACGCCGAGGTTTGCAGCGGTGTTCGTGACCGGCGCACTGTTGTTCGGCGTTTCTGCGATCGCTTGTTTCGCGCTCGCCCAGCGCGTCGCATTCAATCCTCTGGAGATCTTGTGGGAACCGCGGCAGGCGCTGCGTTTGCTGTTGATCTATCTGCTCCTGTTCGTTCCCTTTTTCTGCGCTGCGACGTGTGTCTGTCTCACCTTCACGCGGTTCCATCATCAGGTCCACCGCATCTACAGCTTTGACATTCTGGGAGCCGGGATAGGCTGCATTGCCATCATCGTTGCCCTATTTGGCTTGACGCCTGTGAATGCGCTCCGCCTTGTGGGCAGCGCGGGTCTGGCGGCGGCCGCGCTGGCAAGCATCGAGTGCCATTGGCATCGGCGCTGGTTGCCGGTACTGCTTGTGGCCGCAGCGGTCATTGTGCCGGCTAGCCTGCCAGGCGACTGGATCGCACTGCGGCCCTCCGACTACAAGGAATTGAGTCAGACCCTGCGCATCAAGGGCGCACGGGTGGCCGCCGAAAGCTCAAGCCCATTGGGTCTCATCACGGTGGTGGAAAACGCTTCGATCCCTTTCCGGCATGCACCCGGGCTGAGCCTCAACGCGGCCCTGGAACCGCCGCCACAGCTGGGCGTGTTTACGGATGGTGACGGGCTCTCCGCGCTCAATCGCTATGACGGGCGGCGAAAGCCACTTGGCTATCTGGACTACCTCACCTCCGCGCTTCCCTATCACCTGCTGGAGCGCCCCCGGGTCCTGATACTTGGAAGCGGCGCCGGGGCCGATGTGTTGCAGGCGATTTACCACCAGGCGGGCGCCATCGACGCGGTAGAGTTGAATCCGCAGGTGATCGACCTGGTGCAGGACCGCTTTGCCGGCTTCTCCGGCAAGCCCTACAGCGCGCCCAACGTCCGTGTCTTCGTGGGCGAAGCGCGCGGCTTCATGGCTGGTCGCGGCGAACACTACGACCTTATCCAGGTCGCGCTGCTGGATTCGTTTGGCGCCTCGTCGGCCGGCCTCTACGCGCTTTCCGAGAGCTATCTGTACACGGTGGAAGCGTTCCAGGACTACCTCCGCCATCTCAATCCCGGTGGCCTGCTGGCAATCACGCGCTGGGTCACGCTACCGCCGCGCGATATCCCCAAATTATTCGGCACCGCGCTGATCGCGATGGAACGCAACGGCGTGTCGCAGCCGTCGCGCCGGCTCGCGCTGATTCGTGGCTGGAAGACGGCAACGCTGGTGGTCAAGAACGGGGACATCAGCGGTGCGGAAATCGCCGCGTTGCACGAATTCTGCCGTGCCCGTTCGTTCGACGTCGACTACTACTCCGGCATGGCGGCCGCGGAGGCAAACCAGTACAACCTGCTCGAGGAACCGTATTTCTTCGACGCGGCGCAAGCCTTGCAGGGCACCGATCGCGACGGATTCTGGGCGCGCTACAAGTTCGATGTCCGGCCCGCCACCGACGATAAGCCGTACTTCTTCCACTTCTTCAAATGGCGCTCGCTACCCGAACTCCTCGCCCTGAAGGCGCAAGGAAGCCTGCCATTGCTGGAGTGGGGCTATCCCGTGCTGGTCGCGACGCTGCTTCAGGCCGTACTCGCAACCCTGGTATTGATCGTCCTTCCGCTCTGGGTGATAAGACGCCGTCCCGGGCTGGTTCATGAGCCGTCGCCGCCGGCGACATCCCTTGCCGGCGATGGCACAGAAGCAAAGGGCCTGTCGGGCCGGCGCGTCGTGCTCTACTTCCTGGCGGTCGGCGCCGCCTTCATGTTCGTCGAGATCGCGTTTATTCAGAAGTTCATCCTGTTTTTGAGTCACCCGCTCTATACGGTGGCGGTGGTGTTATGCGCCTTCCTGTCGTTTGCCGGACTGGGAAGCCGATACTCACAGCGCCTGCAAGCGGGTGGCCCGCCTTCACGCGGCCCCACGCCGGATCCGGGCCGGAGGACGGGGCGGTGGTACCCGCTCGGGTGGGTCGTTTGCGCGATCTGTCTTATCTCGCTGCTCTACCTGGCGATCCTGCCAACCTTGTTTCGGCTGCTGATTTCCCTCCCGGACCCGGCCAGGATCGCCATCTCCGCATTGCTGGTCGCGCCGCTCGCGTTCGCGATGGGAATGCCGTTTCCGCTGGGACTCGGGCGCGTTGCCTCCCGCGTTGAACCGCTCGTGCCATGGGCCTGGGGCATCAACGCCTGTGCTTCGGTGGTGGCTGCAGTCCTGGCCACGCTGTTAGCAATCCATCTTGGCTTTACCGCGGTGGTGCTGATAGCGCTTTTGCTGTATCTCGCGGCGGCATTCATTTGTCCATAAACCTCGGGCGTCACACGAGAGACTGATGCACGCTCACGCCGATCCTGCTCGTGGGACTGTTCGGCGCCCGCTCTTCCATGGTGATGCGTGCTGACGCCTGCCGTCTGGCGCTTCATGCCGACATGGGACATTTCGGCAGTGGTCCGATCTGGCTGGCATTTTCAACATGCCGCCGAATCGCGTGTTTCGAGCGCCCAAAAGCAAAACCCCTCCCGATCTTGCGATCGGGAGGGGTTTTTGTTGTGGCCCGTTGCCAGGCGCCAACGAATATGGTGGCGAATCAGGGATTCGAACCCCGGACCTGCGGATTATGATTCCGTCGCTCTAACCGACTGAGCTAATTCGCCAAAGATTTTGCGTGTTTCTGTAGGGAACCAAGACCCGTTGCTGCCTTGCCCCCCTGAGCGGCGAATGTTGCCGAAGACGGAAGCTTTTGTCAACAAGCCACGTCATGTCTAAAGACGCTCGACAAGAAGTCTACGCCCCGGAGGGGACGCGCATCGGTGCGATTCGAGAGACGTTTCCAGACGGCCTCGACCCTGAGCGGGCTTTGAGCTTTCTCGAAAGCGGACACTAAAGGCGAGTGCTTCCCGATGGCGGCCTTCACCGCCTTCTTGACCCTTAGCCCTAACTGGCTGTAGCCGCCACATTTGCCCGCGCCGAGTGCAATTTTTTGTAGCTGTCAATCAAGCGGTGGTGCCTGTCGAGCCCCTCCAATTTCATGCTGGTTGGCGTCAAACCAAAGAAACGCACGCTGCCGTCCACTGAACCCAGCACTGCGTCCATCCGCGCATTGCCATACATCCGACGGAAGTTGACCGCGTAGTCGTCCAGGTTCAGGTCGTCATCCAACAGCACCTCCAGCACCACATTCAATGCCTGGTAAAACAGTCCGCGCTCGACCGTGTTGTCGTTGTACTGCAAGAAGGCGCCCACCAGCTCGTGCGCCGCTTCAAATTGCTGCAAGGCGAGATGAATGAGCAGCTTCAACTCCAAAACTGTCAGCTGCCCCCAATCCGTATTCTCGTCAAATTCGATGCCGATCAGCGTGGCGATGTCGGCGTATTCATCGAGCTCACTGTTATCCAGACGCTCAAGCAGGGCCTCCAGGCTTGCGTCGTCCAGGCAATGCAAGTTCAAGATATCTGCGCGGAACGACAGTGCCTTGTTGGTGTTATCCCAGATCAAATCTTCTACAGGATAGACTTCCGAATAGCCCGGAACCAAAATCCGGCAAGCTACGGCGCCTAGCTGGTCATACACCGCCATGTACACCTCTTTGCCCATGTCCTCAAGAATGCCGAGCAAGGTTGCTGCTTCCTCGGCATTGGAGTTCTCGCCCTGGGCAGAAAAATCCCACTCGACAAAATCGAAATTCGCCTTGGCGCTGAAAAAGCGCCACGACACCACGCCGCTGGAATCAATGAAGTGCTCAACAAAATTGTTCGGCTCAGTCACGGCGTTACTGACAAAGGTGGGCTGTGGCAAATCGTTCAGGCCTTCAAAACTGCGACCCTGTAGCAATTCTGTCAGACTCCGTTCCAGCGCCACCTCGAGGCTTGGGTGCGCGCCGAATGAAGCAAAGACACCGCCGGTTCGTGGGTTCATCAAGGTGACGCACATCACCGGATAAATTCCACCCAACGAAGCATCCTTCACCAATATCGGAAAGCCTTGCTCTTCCAGCCCCTGAATGCCAGCCAGAATGCCTGGGTATTTCGCCAGCACTTCATGGGGCACATCAGGCAATGCCATTTCGCCCTCCAGAATTTCGCGCTTTACCGCCCGTTCGAAAATCTCGGACAAGCATTGCACTTGGGCTTCGGCCAGTGTATTACCGGCACTCATGCCATTGCTGGCGTAGAGGTTTTCGACCAGGTTGGAGGGAAAATACACCACTTCGCCGTCCGACTGCCGTACAAACGGCAGCGAACAAATACCGCGCTGCACATTTCCCGAGTTGGTTTCATACAGGTGCGAGCCACGTAACTCGCCATCGGGATTGTAAATGGGCAGGCAGTATTCATCGAGAATTTCAGCCGGTAGCGCATCTTTGCGTCCAGGCTTGAACCAGCGCTCGTTCGGGTAATGTAAAAACGCCCCATTGGCGAGGTCTTCGCCCCAAAACGTACCGGCATAAAAATGGTTGCAATTCAGGCGTTCGATAAATTCTCCCAACGCCGACGCCAACGCGCTTTCCTTGGTCGCACCCTTGCCATTGGTAAAACACATTGACGAGTGTGCGTCACGGATATGCAGCGACCAGACATTGGGAACGATATTACGCCATGAAGCGATTTCAATCTTCATCCCCAAGTCCGCCAAAATGCCCGACATATTGGCGATGGTTTGCTCCAATGGCAGATCCTTGCCCGCAATATAGGTGCTGGCGTCAGACGCCGGCTTCAGCGCCAGCAACGACTGAGCATCGGCATCCAAGTTCTCTACCTCTTCGATCACAAACTCGGGTCCGGCTTGCACCACTTTTTTTACCGTACAGCGATCGATGGAGCGCAAAATACCCTGGCGGTCTTTGGCGGAAATATCCGCCGGCAACTCAACTTGAATCTTGAAAATCTGCTGATATCGGTTTTCCGGATCAACAATATTATTCTGCGACAGGCGGATGTTATCGGTCGGAATGTCGCGAGTTACGCAGTACAACTTAACAAAATAAGCCGCACACAATGCCGACGAGGCCAGAAAATAATCGAACGGACCCGGCGCGGAGCCATCGCCTTTATAGCGGACAGGCTGGTCGGCTATCACCGTGAAGTCATCGAACTTGGCTTCAAGACGTAGCTTATCGAGAAAGTTGACCTTAATTTCCATGGGGGTAATTCCAAAATGGTGCTCAAAATGATGCGACCGCTATTATCCGACGCCGCGCTGGTGCATTGTAATATATCGATGCTTTCTACAAGCGCCGTCGCATACGGATAATTTGACAGGCGAACGCAATTTGCGCAGGACGTGGCTGGAACGTCACGCCATGGCGATATTCTGGGCAGCGCCAGGGGGGGGCGGCACAGGCTGCGTAGCGTGCTGCCCACTTGGAGGTGCCTTATTAGTCGTTGGGACGGAATGTGATGATGAGGCTAACCGGCCCTTTGCCGTTCTCATCGCGCGGGAACGGGTCGGAACTCTCCAACACGCGCAGCGCGGCGTTGTCTCAGCACGAGCCGGCTGCATCCGCGCCACCTGCCAGCGCCTCCTGGCGGGCGATTTCGGAACGACGTTGTGCACTGGTGGCCGCATTGCCCACGTCGCCACCGATCAGACTGCAGACAGCCTTGAGCCTATTCGCGCCATGCGTTCCAAGTATCGTCGGGCTCGCCATGCGTTGGCGTTAGTCGCCGGCAGCTGGCGCGCCTGTCCGCACGATTGCTGAAGTCCTTGGCGAACGTCCGCGCTTCGCCTCCCATGCAACGCCCGCCGCCCGCCAGCGGTAAATCTCAGGCGAAGACCTTCTGCTCTGCGGCAGCCTGCTCGCGCATGCGACGCGCTTCGTCGCGCAGAAACTGCTGGTAATCGTCCAGATCGCCGTCGAAGGGCTCGACGCCGCCCTTGGTGACCAGCCAGAACTCGTCGCATACGGCGCGCAGCAGGGCCCGGTCGTGACTGACCAGCATCACCGTGCCTTCGAATTCGTTGAGCGCCATGGCTAGCGCTTCGCGTGTGGCCAGGTCGAGGTGGTTGGTAGGCTCGTCGAGCAGCAGCAGGTTGGGACGCTGCCACACGATCATGCACAACACGAGCCGCGCCTTTTCGCCGCCGCTCATCGTGCCAACCGCCTGATGGACCATGTCGCCGCTGAAGCTGAATGTGCCGAGGAAGGTGCGAAGCGATTGTTCGGTGCCACTCTGGCCAGGGGCGCGCATGTGCGCTGGCGTCTCTTTGGCAAGGCGGATCATGTGTTCCAGCGGCGTGTCGAGCGGGCGCAGCACGTCGAGTTCCTGCTGTGCGAAGTAGCCGATGTTCAGGCCTTTGCCTTCGCTGATTTCACCGGCAATCGGCGCCAGCGCGTGCGCCACCGTCTTCACCAGCGTGGACTTGCCTTGGCCGTTGGCACCGAGAATGCCGATGCGCTGCCCTGCCAGCACGGAACGGTTGATGCCCCGCACGATGACCGTGGGCGGCGTGCCCGGCAGTGCGCCGGCCGGCGCGGGGTAGCCGAAGCTCGCGTCCAGCATCGACAACAGCGGGTTCGGGACGTTGAGGGGCTCCTTGAACTCGAAGTTGAACTCCGCATCGGCAAGCACCGGTGCGATCTTCTCCATGCGTTCGAGCGCCTTGACCCGGCTCTGCGCCTRCTTCGCCTTCGAGGCCTYGGCCTTGAAACGGTCGATGAATTTCTGCAGGTGGGCGATCTTTTCCACCTGCTTGGCCATCGCGGCCTGCTGCAACACGAGCTGCTCAGCGCGCATGTCTTCGAACTTGCTGTAGTTGCCGCCATAACGCACGAGCTTGGCGTTGTCGACGTGCACCGTCACCTGCGTCACCGCGTCGAGGAATTCGCGGTCGTGGCTGATCATTACCAGGGTTCCTTGATAGCGCTTGAGCCAGGCTTCCAGCCAGACCAGCGCGTCGAGGTCGAGGTGATTGGTCGGCTCGTCGAGCAGCAGCAGGTCGGACGGGCACATGAGCGCGCGCGCCAGCTGCAGTCGCATGCGCCAGCCGCCGGAGAAACTGTTGACCGGCTGGCTAAGCTGCTCAGCACTGAAGCCAAGGCCGAGGATCAGCGCTTGGGCACGTGCGGGGGCATCGTGTGCACCGGCGTCGTGCAGGGCCATGTAGGCGTGCGCCATGCGCATGCCGTCGTCGCTGGCCTCGGCGGCGGCTACTTCGGCCTGCGCGGCCAGCAGCCCGGTGTCACCCTCGACTACGAAGTCGGTCGCGCTCTGCTCGGTCTCCGGCATCTCCTGCGCGACCTGGCCCATCTTCCATGCGGCGGGAATCGAGAACTCGCCGCTGTCTTCGTGCAGCGTGCCGTTGAGAAGGCCGAAGAAGGATGACTTGCCGGCGCCATTGCGGCCGACAAGACCAATCTTTTCTCCGGGGGTGAAAGTGACGGACGCGCGGTCGAGTACGACATTGACGCCGCGGCGCAGCGTGACATTACGGACGGAAATCATAAGGAGCCACTTCGGAGAGGATCAGCATGATAGCCGACCGGACGCGCAGGGCTGTCTCTTTTCTGAGCCGCTTGCGCTTTGCGGCGCCCACCGGCCACAAAGCAAGGCAGGCCCTGGCGCACCGGGCGTACCGGCTGCGGGGCCGGCGAACATAGCGGTGAATGACGGCTCTTGGACTGAGGATTCAACCGGTCGATGCAACGGATTGATGGAATCGTTCAGCCGGTGTATCGAAGTTCAGAGTCTTCCGTGGACGTTCATTGAGTCGCATCGAGCCAAACGGCGGCTCATCGGCTACAAATTAAGCCGCATTTGCGCGTCCCGGATTGATGCAGTGTGGGGCGCGGCGACCTTCCGTCTGTTCTGAATCTGATGCTTATCGATCTATTCCTCGAAGATGGGAAGCGGCCATACCCGAGGTAGCCAGTGAAATCGATTGTCCGGCACTGGCTCATATGCAGCGTCATCTGCGATTGAAACGTATCCGTCAGCAGAGCCCATGTTGACTTTGGAATACTGCTGCGTCAGCTCGTCGCTCGCCAGTGGCACGAGTTGCGCTAGTGGTACAGCAAGCTTGCGCTTGTTCCATCGTATGCACATGAAGGCTTCAGTCTCGCACACTTCCTCCGGCGCTATTGCGATCACCTGAGCCCGGTCGCCGGGGCTGAGCGGTGAGGTTGGCGATCTCTTGCGAACCTCAGCTTCAAACGGAATGGTGAGTTGCTCCTCGAGGTAGTCGTACCATGCCATAGACCGCTCCTCTGAGTTGTAGGCGTCGACGACCACCTCCATCTCGATTCGCTGTTCGCGGTCCGGCTCGATCTTGCGTTTAGGCATGTTTGTCGTACTGATGTTGATGGAAGGCTGGAAGCTCAGAGGTCGACGACCTTGTGCAGAAGTGCAAACGAGACACGCCAGTGGCCCTCATCGGGATTGCACTGCACAGAAGCAGTCTTCTGGTTGACGCGTACGATGGTGCCGATGCGCTCGTGCAAGTGCTGATCCGTGAAGGCCACCGTGTCACCAACCATGAAGTCAGCACGTTGCGCACGGGGCGGGGATGGAGAGGTTTGCGGTGACGGTTGGGCCGCAGCGGTGGCATCGGCGATGACCGCGGCATAGGGCAAGGCCCAGCGCCGGCGCGTGGCGGTGTCCTCGACCACGGCCTGCGTCTGCCGCAGCTCGAGGATACGGCCCTGCCGCAGCGGCTGGATGAGATCGTCGGCGACGTAGCTGGCGGTCATGCCGATATGCAGGTGCCGGCGGCTCTCCAGGATCCGGGGTAGCACTTGGAGAGGGAGGGCTGGATATCGGCGTCGATGAGGAGGACGCGCAGACCCATATCGGCGAGCAGACCGCCGAGGGAGGCGGCGAGCGTGGTCTTGCCGACCCCGCCCTTGGTGGACAACATGCAGAACTTGATCATTGCTGGCGCTCCGAAAGTGAAAACTTCGGGAGGGCCAAAAGCAAAGCCCCTTCAGGTCTGAGACCTGAAGGGGCTGGCAAGTACTGATTTCCTACAGAAATACTGGTGGCGAATCAGGGATTCGAACCCCGGACCTGCGGATTATGATTCCGTCGCTCTAACCGACTGAGCTAATTCGCCAACGAAGACCGCTATTATACATGTGGATTTGGACCTGTCAACACCCTCTCCTAAAAACTTTGTGGGGGTGCAAGGCGCCTTCGCCGCGCCCAAAAAAAAACCGGCGGACCTTGTGGCCCGCCGGGTGGAGCGACTGATTACCGGATCAGTCGTGCATGAGCTYGTTGCCCTGGATGCCAGGATCAGTCGTTGGCGTAGATGTTCACATCCTTGGTTTCGCGGATGAACAGCGAGCCGATGACCAGGGTGATGCCAGCGATGATGATCGGGTACCAGAGCCCGTAGTAGATGTTGCCGTTCTGGGCCACCAGGGCAAACGAGATGGTGGGCAGCAGGCCGCCGAACCAGCCRTTGCCGATGTGRTACGGCAGCGACATCGAGGYGTAGCGGATCCGGGTCGGGAACATTTCCACCAGCATGGCCGCGATCGGGCCGTACACCATGGTCACGTAGATCACCAGGATGACGAGGATCACCAGCACCATGATGGTGTTCATCTGCGCGGGGTCCGCCTTGGTCGGGTAGCCGGCCGAGGCCATCGATTCGCCCACCTGCTTCTTGAACGCGGCGATCTGTTTCTTGCTGACGTCGTCGAAGCTGTGGCCCGCCGGTACCAGTGCGGCGTTGAAGGAGGCAATCTCCTTGTCGCCGATCTTCACCGATGCCACCGTGCCGGCCGGGGCTTCCACGACTTCATAGCTGGCCGAGGCTTGTGCCAGGGTCCGCTTGACGATGTCGCAGGAGCTGCGGAAATCGATTTCGCGGGCGATCGGGCTGCCCTGGAAGGAGCATTGCTTCGGATCAGCGGTCACCACGATCTGGGCGCTTTGCTGCGCGCGTTCCAGCGCCGGGTTGGCGTAGTGGGTGAGGGCCTTGAACAGCGGGAAGTAGGTCAGCATCGCCAGCGCGCAGCCGGCCATGATGATCCACTTGCGGCCAACCTTGTCCGACAGCGAGCCGAAGAAGATGAAGAAGGGCGTGCCGATCACCAGGGCGCCCGCGATCAGCAGGTTGGCGGTGGTGGCGTCGACCTTCAGCACCTGGGTCAGGAAGAACAGCGAGTAGAACTGGCCCGTGTACCAGACCACGGCCTGGCCGGCGGTCAGGCCCACCAGCGCCAGGATCACGATCTTCAGGTTGCGCCACTGGCCGAACGACTCGGTCAGCGGTGCCTTGGAGGTCTTGCCCTCGGCCTTCATTTTCTGGAAGGCGGGCGATTCGCTCATCGACAGGCGGATATACACCGATACGCCGAGCAGCAGGATCGAAACGAGGAACGGAATGCGCCAGCCCCATACGTCGAAGTTCGGACCGGTCAGGTTGCGGCACACCAGGATCACGATCAGCGACAGGAACAGGCCGAGCGTSGCGGTGGTCTGGATCCAGGCCGTGTACGCGCCGCGCTTGCCGTGCGGCGCGTGCTCGGCCACATAGGTGGCAGCACCGCCGTACTCGCCGCCGAGCGCGAGGCCCTGTAGCATGCGCAGCCCGATCAGGATGATCGGGGCGGCCCAGCCAATGGTGTTGAAGCCCGGCAACAGGCCCACGATGAAGGTCGAGACCCCCATGATCAGGATTGTCACCAGGAAGGTGTACTTGCGCCCGATCATGTCACCCAGGCGGCCGAATACCAGCGCGCCGAACGGGCGCACGATAAAGCCAGCGGCAAAGGCGAGCAGCGCGAAGATGAAGGCCGCGGTCGGATCCAGCCCGGCGAAGAACTGCTTGGCGATGATGGCCGCCAGCGAACCGTAAAGGTAAAAGTCGTACCACTCGAACACCGTGCCGAGCGAGGAGGCAAAAATCACCTTCCTCTCTTCGGCGGTCATTGCCGAGCTCTGGGCGCTGCTTCCGGGCACCGCCACGTTCTGTGCATTAGCCATTGTCTCCTCCGTTTGTGATCGGAATCTTTCGGGGCCGCATGCGCGCTCCAGCTCTAGCACGCACGATTACCTCCGAAGTTGCAATGGATTGTGGGTGGTGAAACTTACTGCGTTCTGACAATTTCCGCGCCGTACGCCGCAAAGTGCTCGGGGTATACGCTAGGCAAAAAACGGGCTTGGCATTGCTGCGCCGCGACGCGCGCGGCCGCGGAAAATCGCACCGGAACCAGTGTTAAGGGGCGCGTCTGTATTTCTTGCTATGCAGCATCGTCATGCTGCCGGGCGGGCGCGCCACCGTTGTCGGCATCTTCGTCATTGTCGCGGTTCATGCGCCAGGCATATAGCGCCGCCATCAGGACGTAGACGAYCAGCGCCCCCTGCGCGCCGACCCAGAAGGAGAAGGGCCAGCCGAAGAAATCGAAGCGCAGCTCGCGGGCGAACCAGGCCACGCCGAAGGTGACCACGAACCAGATCGACAGCAGCACGGCGATCCAGCGCAGGTTGCGATGCCAGGCGCGCCGTTCGGACTGGTCGGCCTGGTCGCGCCCGCCGCGTGTGTGATCGGGATCGTTCATGCTGGCTCCAGGGTGGAGGGCCGGCGCAGCGTAATGCGGAAGCAGGCGCCGGCCAGGCGCGGCTCCGTCTGGTAGACGTGGTCGAGAATGCTGACGTCGCCGCCATGCTGCTGCACGATCTCTCGCACGATGGCCAGGCCCAGGCCACTGCCCTGGGTCTTGGTGCCGAGTACGCGGTAGAACCGCTCCATCACGCGCTCGCGTTCGGACACCGGGATGCCGGGCCCGGTGTCTTCCACTTCGAGATACGCGAAAGGCTCGAATGCATCGGCGCTGACCCGCACGGTAGCGTGGCCATCCGCGGGCGTGTAGCGGATGGCGTTGTCGATCAGGTTGTTGAGCATCTCCGTCAGCATCAGGCGGTTGCCTTGCACCATCACGGGGTGGTCGTCGGCATCCACGCCCAGATCGATGCGGCGCGCCCAGGCCTGCGGCAACCAGTCCTTGACCACTTCGCGCGCCAGGGCGGCCAGATCAAGCGGCGCCATGTTGCCCGCGCCGGCCAGGTTTTCCATGCGTGCCAGCGACAGCAGCTGCGTCACCATGTGGGCGGCGCGCTCCGAGCTGCCGGCGATCTGCGCCAGCGATTTGCGCAGTTCCTCCGGCGACTGTTCGCGCTGCGCCAGTTCCGCCTGCATGCGCAGCCCGGCCAGCGGCGTTTTCATCTGGTGGGCGGCATCGGCGATAAAGCGCTTTTGCGTCTGCACGGAAACGTCGAGCCGCGCCAGCAGGTCGTTGAACGAGGCCACCAGCGGCGTGATTTCCTGCGGTGCGGCGTGTTCGTCGATGGGGCTGGTGTCACCGGGATTGCGTGCGCGGATGCGCTGCTGGATCGCGGTCAGCGGGGCCAGCCCGCGCGTCAGGCCGAACCACACCAGCACCACCGCCAGCGGCAGGATCACGAACTGCGGCAGGATCACGCCCTTGATGATTTCGTTGGCCAGGCGCGCGCGCTTGTCGAGGGTTTCGCCAACCTGCACCAACACCGGCTGCGCGTCGCCGCCCTGCTCGAGATCGACATAGGTGTAGGCCACGCGCACGTCGTTGCCCGCGATGCGGTCGTCGCGCAGCGAGACCAGCCCGGCATGGCCGCGGTCGTCTTCGCCTGGCAGCGGCATGTCGTTGTCGCCGGCGACGAATTCGCCATGCGTGCCCACCACCTGGTAGTAGATATTGTCGGTTTCATCGGCGCGCAGGATCTCGCGCGCGGACAGCGGCAGTTGCAGCGTGACGCGCCCGTTGACCTCGCGCACCTGCTGCGAGAGCACAATGGCGCTGGCTTCCAGCGAGCGGTCGAAAGGGCCGTTGGCGATCGATTTTGCCACCAGGTAAGTCACCGCAATGCTCATCGGCCACAGCAGGAGCAGCGGCGCCAGCATCCAGTCCAGGATCTCGCCGAACAGCGAGCGCGGCGACGGGTGGCCGGCGCTGTCTTCAAGGTGTGGCAGGGCCCCGGCCAGCGCTTCGTCGCTGACGATCTCGTCAGGCGCGGAGGGAGGAGGGGCGGCGCGCGCGGGCCGCTGGCGCCGCCGGGGCAGTCGCAGCAGGCTCATTGGGAAAAGGTGTGGCAGGGCCTGGCGGCGTGGCCGGCAGGCAATGAAGCAAGGATGGCGCGGGTTCTGTTGCTGATTCCGATTCTAATGGCGACTCCTAGTCGTGCGCCACGGCGGCCTGGAATTTCTCCAGGCAGTAGCCCAGCCCGCGTACCGTGGCAATGCGGATGCCACCCACCTCGATCTTCTTGCGCAGCCGGTGCACGTAGACTTCGATGGCGTTGTTGCTGACTTCCTCGCCCCATTCGCACAGGTGGTCGACCAGCTGCTCCTTCGACACCAGCCGCCCGGTGCGGGTGAGCAGGATCTCCAGCAATCCCACTTCGCGCGCCGAGAGATCCAGCATCTGATCGTTCAGGTAGGCGATGCGGCCGACCTGGTCGAAGGCGAGCGGGCCGTGGTGGGTCAGCGTGGCGCCGCCGCCCGTGCCGCGCCGCACCAGCGCGCGCACCCGCGCTTCCAGCTCCGAGAGCGCGAAGGGCTTGGCCATGTAGTCGTCGGCGCCCAGGTCCAGGCCCTTGACACGTTCGTCAACGCCATCGGCCGCGGTCAGGATCAGCACCGGCAGCATGGCGCCGCGCGTGCGCAGCCGCTTGAGCACTTCCAGCCCCGGCATGCGCGGCAGGCCGAGATCGAGGATCAGCAGGTCGAAGGTCTGGGTCGACAGCGCGGAATCGGCTTCGACCCCGCTGGCCACATGGTCGACGGCATAGCCCGAGTGACGTAGCGAGCGCGTCAGGCCATCTGCCAGCACATCGTCATCTTCGGCGATCAGAATACGCATGGTTGTCTCCACCCTGGCCCGGCTGTGTCGCCCCTTTCCATCAAATGACGCGGGCGGGACTTGCCAAGCATACTGTTTTTTTATACAGTACCCGCTTATGCCGGTCGCATTCGATTTGTCTTCGATGCAAACCGGGCTTTACCGAATTTGTACTGGTTTTTTACCGAACGTTCGCCCCAATGTTTGCCCCTGCTGCCAGGTTCATCGTCATCAGGAGTTCGCGGCGCGGCGCGGGCTGGGCGGTTGCCCGAAAAAAGCGGGTGGCGCGCCACATGCGGCCTATTTATACACCATTGACGGAAGGACGACCATGGATGACGGCAAGAAGGCGAGTGCTGGCGTAAGCGCCGAAAAGCAGAAGGCGCTGGCGGCCGCGCTGGCCCAGATCGAGAAGCAGTTCGGCAAGGGCTCGATCATGAAAATGGGCGATGCCGAAGTCGAGCAGGATATCCAGGTCGTGTCCACCGGCTCGCTGGGCCTGGACATCGCGCTGGGCGTTGGCGGCCTGCCGCGCGGCCGCGTGGTGGAAATCTACGGTCCGGAATCCTCGGGCAAGACCACCCTGACGCTGCAGGTCGTGGCCGAGATGCAGAAGCTGGGCGGCACCTGCGCCTTTATCGACGCCGAGCATGCGCTCGACGTCAACTACGCCAGCAAGCTGGGCGTGGCGGTTGGCGATCTGCTGATCTCCCAGCCGGACACCGGCGAGCAGGCCCTGGAAATCACCGATGCGCTGGTGCGCTCGGGCTCGGTCGACCTGATCGTGATCGACTCGGTGGCGGCCCTGGTGCCCAAGGCCGAAATCGAAGGCGAGATGGGCGATTCGCTGCCTGGCCTGCAGGCCCGCCTGATGAGCCAGGCGTTGCGCAAGCTGACCGGCACCATCAAGCGCACCAACTGCCTGGTGATCTTCATCAACCAGATCCGSATGAAGATCGGCGTGATGTTCGGTTCGCCCGAAACCACYACCGGYGGYAAYGCGCTGAAGTTCTACGCYTCKGTGCGYCTGGAYATYCGCCGCATCGGCTCGATCAAGAAGGGCGACGAGGTGATCGGCAACGAAACCAAGGTCAAGGTGGTCAAGAACAAGGTCTCGCCGCCGTTCCGCGAAGCCTTCTTCGACATCCTGTATGGCCAGGGCATCTCGCGCCAGGGCGAAATCATCGACCTGGGCGTGGACGCCAAGATCGTCGAGAAGTCCGGCGCCTGGTACAGCTACAAGGGCGAGAAGATCGGCCAGGGCAAGGACAACGCGCGYGAATACCTGCGCGAAAATCCCGATATCGCCGACGAGATCGAAAACAAGGTGCGCGAATCGCTGGGCGTGGTGCTGATGAATGGCACGCCGGCCGCCGCTGTGGCCACCGCCGAAGACTGAGCTTCGCCGGCCGGGGCGCTCCCGGCCGCGAACCCCGCCCGGGGCGGCACGCGCAGCGACGCGCGCCGCCCCGGTTTGCGTTTTTGAAGCGCATTTTCACAGCTCGATGTCGAGCTCACACTGCCGAGCTCCATCCTCATGGCCACCCGTCCCCCTCTTTCCCTGAAGGCCCGCGCCGTAGGCTACCTGTCGCGGCGCGAGCACAGCCGGGCGGAGCTGGCACGCAAGCTGGCCCCGCACGCCGAATCGCCCGAAGCCCTTGAGCAATTGCTGGATGCGCTGGAGCGCGAGAACTGGCTGTCCAACGAGCGCTTCGTCGATAGCCTGGTGCACCGGCGCGCCAGCCGCTATGGCGCCGCCCGCGTCATGCAGGAAGCCCGCACCCACCAGCTCGGCGGCGAACAGCTCGCCGACCTGCAGGAGCGCCTGTGCGGCTCCGAACTGGAGCGTGGCCGCGCGGTCTGGCAGAAGCGTTTCGGCACGCCACCCGCCACGCCCGAGGAAAAGGCCAGGCAGATCCGCTTTCTGGTGGCGCGCGGTTTTTCCCGCTCGGTGGTGAGCCAGGTGATCAAGGGGGCGGATGAGTGGCTGGACGGCAGCGATTGATGCCGTGGGCGGACCTGCCGGATCGCGGTCCGAAGTGATGCCGCGATGGCGTCTTGCACCGGCGCGGTGCGCATACCTGTTTTGTCAGTAGGCGTATTCCGCGCTGACCGCATGTGATCCGGGCACCGGTTCAGTCCCGCGCATCCGCGCATTTTGACGCTCCACAGCGCTTGCCCGTCACACGACAATTCCCGGCAACAGCCCTGGGTGCAGTTTGTTCCCGGCCAAAGTTGTCCGGCATGTTAAAATCCTGCGGTTTTCCGGCCCAGCCGTCCTTTTCTCCCGCTCCTGCCTGGTGTTATGCCGCTTTCCCCGCCCGTCAATCGCGCCCTGCGCCACCGCCGTGCCATCACGGCCGAGGCCTATCTTAGGGACGATGGCCTATGGGATATCGAAGCGCGCCTGACCGACACCAAGCCCCGCGAGATCCCGCTTGCCGGTGGTGGCGTGCGCCCGTTGGGCGAGCCGCTGCATGATTTGTGGCTGCGCATCACCATTGACCTGCGCATGAACGTCGTGGACGCCGACGCCTGTTCCGACTGGGTACCGTATCCCGGCCAGTGCGACACCATCGGCCCGGCCTATCGCAAGCTGATCGGCCTGAACCTGATGAAGGGTTTCCGCAAGGCGGTGAAAGAGCGCCTGTCCGGCGTGTCGGGCTGCACCCACCTGACCGAGCTGGCCGGCGTGCTGCCGACCACCGCGATCCAGGCCTTTGCCGGCGACGTGTTCAATATCCGTGACGCCGGCACCGAAGACACCAATCCCGAACCGCCTTACCAGTTGCACGGCTGCCATGCCCTGCATTTCGAAGGTGAGGTGGTGCGCCAGTTTTACCCGCGCTGGTATGGTCACCAGCCAAAGCCGAGGATCAAGACCGAAGGGTCGCCGATCCCGGCGGCGCAACCTTCGGAGRCGCTCGCCGCCACCGATGGCGGCGCCACGTCCCGCAGGCCTACCGGCACCTCTGGCTAAGCCAGGCCGGCCTGCTATCCGCCGAGATTCCATCTCCACTTTTTACGCCTACCCGAAAGGAAACACGCATGAATATCCATGAGTACCAAGGCAAGGAAATCCTGCGCAAATACAATGTGCCGGTTCCGCGCGGCATCCCCGCGTTCTCGGTCGATGAGGCCCTGAAGGCTGCTGAACAACTGGGCGGCCCGGTATGGGTCGTCAAAGCGCAGATCCACGCGGGCGGCCGCGGCAAGGGTGGCGGCGTGAAGGTGGCCAAGAGCATCGACGAGGTCAAGACCTACGCCAGCAACATCCTGGGCATGACGCTGGTCACGCACCAGACCGGCCCGGAAGGCAAGAAGGTCAACCGCCTGCTGATCGAAGAAGGCGCGGACATCAAGAAGGAACTGTACGTCAGCCTGGTCGTCGATCGCGTTTCGCAAAAGGTGGCCCTGATGGCCTCCAGCGAAGGCGGCATGGACATCGAAGAAGTCGCTGCCCACAGCCCGGAAAAGATCCACACGCTGATCATCGATCCGTCGGCCGGCCTGCTCGACGCGGACGCTGACGACATCGCCCGCAAGATCGGCGTGCCCGACGCAAGCGTGGCGCAAGCCCGCCAGGCCCTGCAAGGCCTGTACAAGGCATTCTGGGACACGGACGCCTCGCTGGCTGAAATCAACCCGCTGATCCTGACCGGCGACGGCAAGGTGATCGCGCTCGACGCCAAGTTCAACTTCGACTCCAACGCCCTGTTCCGTCACCCGGAAATCGTCGCTTACCGCGACCTGGACGAAGAAGATCCGGCTGAAATCGAAGCTTCGAAGTTCGACCTGGCCTACATCTCGCTGGACGGCAATATCGGCTGCCTGGTGAACGGCGCCGGCCTGGCCATGGCCACCATGGACACCATCAAGTTGTTCGGCGGCGAGCCGGCCAACTTCCTCGACGTGGGCGGCGGTGCCACCACCGAGAAGGTGACCGAAGCCTTCAAGCTGATGCTCAAGAACCCGAACCTGAAGGCCATCCTGGTCAACATCTTCGGCGGCATCATGCGTTGCGACGTGATCGCCGAAGGCGTGATCGCTGCATCCAAGGCCGTGTCGCTGTCCGTGCCGCTGGTCGTGCGCATGAAGGGTACCAACGAAGAGATCGGCAAGAAGATGCTGGCCGACTCGGGCCTGCCCATCATCGCGGCCGACACCATGGAAGAAGCCGCCCAGAAGGTCGTGGCCGCTGCCGCGGGCAAGTAAGCCAGACGCGAACACGAACGCCAGCAGCGCGCCGGGGCCAGGCCTTCGCGCGCTGCTTTGAGCCAAGCAAAGGATTACAGCATGTCGATTCTGATCAATAAAGACACCAAGGTCATCACCCAGGGCATCACCGGTAAGACCGGCCAGTTCCACACCCGTGGCTGCCGCGACTACGCCAACGGCAAGAACTGCTTCGTTGCCGGCGTGAACCCGAAGAAAGCCGGCGAAGACTTCGAAGGCATTCCCATCTACGCCAGCGTCAAGGATGCCAAGGCATCGACGGGCGCCACCGTTTCCGTGATCTACGTRCCGCCCGCCGGCGCCGCTGCCGCGATCTGGGAAGCCGTTGACGCTGACCTGGACCTGGTGGTCTGCATCACCGAAGGCATCCCCGTGCGCGACATGATGGAGCTCAAGGACAAGATGGTGAAGGGCAACAAGAAGACCTTGCTGCTCGGACCCAACTGCCCGGGCCTGATCACGCCTGATGAAATCAAGATCGGCATCATGCCGGGCCACATCCACCGCAAGGGCCGCATCGGCGTGGTGTCGCGCTCGGGCACGCTGACCTATGAAGCGGTGGGTCAGCTGACCGCGCTGGGCATGGGCCAGTCGTCGGCAGTGGGCATTGGTGGCGACCCCATCAACGGCCTGAAGCACATCGACATCATGAAGATGTTCAACGACGATCCCGAAACGGACGCCGTGGTCATGATCGGCGAAATCGGTGGCCCGGACGAAGCCAACGCGGCTTACTGGATCAAGGAAAACATGAAGAAGCCGGTGGTTGGCTTTATCGCTGGCGTGACCGCGCCTCCGGGCAAGCGCATGGGCCACGCCGGCGCGCTGATCTCGGGYGGTGCSGACACSGCSCARGCCAAGCTGGAAATCATGGAAGCCTGCGGTATCAAGGTCACCAAGAATCCGTCGGAAATGGCTCGCCTGCTCAAGTCGATCCTGTAATACCGAACAGCAGCTTTTCCGCCCGCGGGCGGGAGAGATTGCCGGAGCCGGTGCGGCTGCATGACTGCAACCGCACATCGGACCTCGATGCCCCCGCCTCCGTGCGGGGGCATCTCATTCTGGAGCGCCAGTCACCTAGGGTATCTCCGGAGGCGCGCGACATGCCGATTGAAACCGAATCGAAAGCTTGATACGGTAAATCTTCATGTCTGAAGACTCAGACATCCGAAATTCCGTAAGCACCGGTGATAATCGGTACATATGTGGCGTTCGAATCATAATTTAGAAACTCGAGGAGCTTTACCGTGGAACTGCTGTCCTCCACTGCGTTCTGGATCGCGTTGGGATCCATCATCCTGACCAACATCGTGCTCTCCGGCGACAACGCCGTGGTGATCGCACTGGCCTCCCGCAACCTGCCGCCCGCCCAGCAGAAGAAAGCCATCTTCTGGGGCAGTGCCGCCGCCATCATCATGCGTGTGGTGCTGACGGTGGCCGCGGTCAAGCTGCTGAGCCTGCCTTACCTGAAGATCGTCGGCGCCTTGCTGCTGGTCTACATCGGCGTGCAGCTGCTGACCGGCGAAGACGACGAGGACGGCCACGACGCCAAGGACAATATCTGGTCCGCGATCCGCACCATCCTGATCGCCGACCTGGTGATGTCGCTCGACAACGTGGTGGCCGTGGCCGCCGCGGCGCAGAAGGGGCCGGAAGGCAGCCAGCTGATGCTGCTGATCGTTGGCCTGGGCCTGTCGATTCCCCTGATCGTGTTCGGCAGCACCATCCTGCTCAAGGTCATGGACCGCTTCCCCATCATCATCGTGCTGGGCGCGGCGCTGCTGGGCTACCTGGCAGGCGAGATGCTGGTGAGCGATCCGGTGGACGCCGCGTGGTTCGAGATGCATGTGCCGCATGCGCACCTGGTGTTTGGCGCAATCGGCGCGGCGCTGGTGGTGGTGGTGGGCAAGCTGCTGCAGAAACGGTCGGTACAACCGGCCTGACGGACAATAGTCCGTCGGCAGACGGTCTGTCGATGGACGGGCCGCACGGCAGCGTGCGGCCCGTCCGGAAAGAAAAAGCGCCTTCGGGCGCTTTTTCTTTGCCTGCTCCCCGAGCTATCATCCGCCTTTTGCCAACAAGGCATAACAAGGCGCCCCGCATGCTGCCCTCCCGGTCAGCCATACCTCTCAGCTTCCTCGCCGTCGCACTGATTGCGCCGCTACTGGTCTCCCGTCACACGCTCCCCATTGCCACTTTCTATGGCGAATGGGCCTCGGCATTGCTGTTCGCGCTGGCCGTCATCGCGCTTGCTGCCGTGGCAAACCCGCAAGCCTCGGGGCTCGCTTATCGGGACGTTCCCGCTCAGTTCCCGTGGATCGTCGTATTTGCCCTCTGGCTGATCGCCACCGGCGTCACGCAAGGGCTAACCGGCATGAGGGACCTGTCGGGCAGCCGGCTGATCACCGAACTCGTGCTCGCGCTTGCCGCCGCAGTGATATGGGCAGCCTGGCGGCAAGGCCGGACAGCGTCTCCGCTCGAGCGCCAGGCGATGACCGATGCGCTCGCGATTGCCTGGCTGGTGGCCGGATTGCTCGGCACGCTGGCGCAGTGGGTCCAGGTCTTCGGCCTGGAGTCCGACACGTTCGGGATGGTCTCCACCTACTTCTACGACGACAACCGACGCCTGTGGGGCAACCTCAACCAGCCCAATCACCAGGCCACGGTTGAGGGCCTGGCGCTTGCGGCAGCCGTGTGGCTGGCCGCGCGCGGCTGGCTGCGACCACCAGCCTGGCTGGCGGCGGTGCTGTTGCTGGAGAGCGGTATCGTGTTGTCCGGATCGCGCACCGGTGTCCTCCATGTCGGGCTGGCCTCGGCCTACGCATTGCTCGCCGCATGGATGGCGCGCGGGGCAGGGCGGGACGGGCCGGGTGCGATGCAACGTCCGGGCCATGCCGGTCACAACCCCATGAGCCGGCCAGCCGGGCTTGCCTTCGCCGCGGTGGCGATGGTGGTGGTGCTGGTGATCCTGCAGCCGCTGATGAAGAGCGCCGGGCACGTCTTCGACTGGCGCCTGTTCGATACGCTGGCGCAGTTGGGGCAAGCCGACCAGGTGTCGGCGCGCGGGGCGCTGTGGTCCCACGCCTGGGCAATGTTCCGCGCGCATCCCTGGCTGGGGGTGAGCTGGGGCGAGTTCGGCTGGGCGCAGTTCCAGCAGCTGGCGCAAGTCGGCGTGACGGTGGAAATGTCCCTGCATGCGCACAACGCGCTGCTGGACCTGCTGGCGAAAACGGGCCTGGTCGGCACCGCCGGTGTCGTGCTCTCATTGCTGGCGTGGCTATGGCGTGTAGCGCACCGGCGGCTGTGGCTTGGAGACGGGCCGGACCGGGCGCAGACGGTGGTGGTGCTCACGTGGCTGGCGATGCTATGCGCACATTCGATGCTGGAGTACCCGCTGCACTACCTGTATTTCATGCTGCCGTTCTGCTTCATGCTGGGCTGGCTGGAGCCCTCGGGGTTCGGCCGCGTGCGCACGCCGCGCTGGCTTGCCGTGCTGGCCGTTGGGGCGTTCATCGGCGCTACGACCGTCATCCTTGCCACCATGTGGCAGGACTACCGGCGTGCCGAGGCACGCGAATATGCGCGTGACGAACACCGGAAAGCGCTGCCGATGCCGCATTTCTGGTTTCGCCAGGCCGCCGCGGCGGATGCGACCGAGGATGCCAGGATCACGCCGGAGAATGCAGCGCAGCTGCTGGCGCCCCATATCGCCGCCGTCCACCTGCTGCCCACGCCTACGCTGATTGCCCGCACCGCCTGGCTGCTGGCCTTGAGCGGCGATCCCGTTCAGGGCCGCGCATGGCTGGAGCGCCTGCATTTCTACTTTGCTGGCGACGAGGCAAACCAGTTCGCCGAACTGGCCCGCTTCTGCGCCGAAGTCGACGCGGCGGCGCGGCCGCGCGATTTCTGCGACTGGGTGAAGGCGCGCAACAAGGGCAAGCCGGAATAAGCGCTCCACGGCGGGCGGATCGCGGCGCGCGGAGTCTGCCCGTACGCGGCTGCGGCACCCCGGGCCGGGGCTCGCAGGGTTACTGCGGCGGGTAGTAGCCCGGAGGGGGCGGCGGATAGTAGTAAGTCGGGGCGGCAGGCCGCGGGGCCGCCGCCATATTGCCGTAGACCGGCACCCGATGACCGCTGGCGTACATGCACTGCACATAAGCAGCGTCGTACTGGCGCTGGCTGCCGTAGCCGGCGTATTGGGCATTACTCGAGCCGATCGCCGCGCCGGTGAGCAGGCCGATGCCCGCACCCACTGCCGCGCCGGAGCCGCCATTGAACGCCGCACCCGCTGCCGCTCCCAGCGCGGTGCCGACCGCGGCGCTGCCGACCGCGCTGTTGGTTGCCGCCTGGTTTGCGGTCACGCCGCCCACCTGGCCGAAGGCGAACTGGCGGCAGGCATAGTCGTCGGCCCGGAACTGGTCGAAGTTCTTGCCGGTGCCTGGCAGCACCATCACACTGGGACCGCTGGGCATCACGGCACAGCCGGCCAGAACAAGCGCTGCCAGCGGCAGGCTCAGCAAGATCGGGAGTCCAGGCAAGCTGGGACGGTCAAAGGCTTTCATCTCGGCACCTCGGTACCTCGGTCATCGAAACATCGCACACAGCGGTGCTGCGCGCCGCAGGTTGGAAACGCGCGCTCCAGGCGCTAGGCGGGTGGCTGCGCTGGAACCTTCTGCCAGCCGCCGGGGCACGCCTTGATATACGGATAGTAGCCATCCGGCCTGGCGCAGTGATACCAGTACGCCTCCTGCCGGGGCGCCGGTGCCGCGACAGCGCCGCTGTTCATTTCCCACGATCCGTCCTGGCCCTGCTCTATGTATTGCGGTGGAGAACTCGGCACTCCCACTGCCGCGGGCGGATAGTAGTAGCCAGGAGGGTAGTAGTAGGGGGAGTAGGGGTAGCCCCAACCGTATCCATACCCAAAGCCGGGCCCGACATAGATCCCCACGCTCCCGTGCCAGCCGCCATGCCAGCCACCGCCGCCGTGCCAGCCGCCGCCCCCGTGCCAGCCGCCGCCCCCGTGCCAGCCTCCCCCGCCATGTCCGCCGCCGCCGCCTCCACCGTGGCCGCCGCCTGCCAGGGCCGTCCCGCCCGCACTCAGCGCCGCCAACACCAGCAAAAGCTGGCCAACCCTACGCCCGTTCATGTTGCTCACCCTGGATCGACGCGGAACGATGTCCCGCGGGGCTGCACCTGCACCCCCTTAACTGCATTGAATACCAATTTGACGCATGTGGCGCGGTGCCCCCTGCTGGCGAAATGCGGCGTTACGCTTGTTACAGCGGAAGGGGCCACGGCGTAAGCGTGTGTCATGGCGGATAAGAGAGGCGGGGGGCTGTGATGCGGATCGGATACTTGCAGGCGCGCGCCAGAGATCCGGCGGGATCCATCTTTGATTGCTGTGGGCCACCGCCCGCCCTGCAAGCGCAGAGGGGAGAAATCCCTGGATGAAGTCGAAACCAAGAACGTAACGGGCTCCTGCGGTGCGTCAATCGTTTGTGTCTTGGGGATAACCGATGTTGTTGGTAATTTTGATGGCATCGAACTGGATACCAGGAAAATCATTGTTCGATCGGATCCGTCCAAGGAGATGGTTCTTGGATTTGATAAGGGAATTTCGTCGGACCATAATGGCGTCGCGCGCATCCCGACAAAATCTGGAAATAGATTGCTGGTCAGGGGAAAGTGTGGTGGAAGTGCCTTAAGTAGAAGCAAGGCTTAGTGTGCTATTCGGAATGCCTGGGAATTTGGCCGAAAGCTATCGTGGATAGCGCTTTTTCGGAGTAGTGTTCAGACCATTGCCGGTAGTGTCGCCTACTGTGAGCGGGCTTTCGGGGCCCCGCGTCGCCGGGGTGGCGACGCGGGGTATAAAGTAGAGCCTACGCAGACTCACTGCGCCTTGAGATAACCTACGTAGTAGATGCCGATGACTCTGCCAAGGGGATCCTGTATCGGTTCATAGCCTGTGATATAGGACTTTCCGAGAATGTCGGCATCGCCATAGTACGCGCCACCGCCGCGAATTGCCGCGATAGCCTTGCCGTTGGGATCGAGTACGGTGCCAATGGCGCGCGACCCATCGTCTTTCTGCACATTCGTTGCCACACGGATGAATTCCTCACCGCTCTTCACGAATAGCGTTGCGGTACCGCCCACCGTGTTTTTCACATCGTCAACCACGGCAAAGTTATTGTTCATCTTGTTAGCGCCAAAATACAAGGCCGGTGCGGGTTTTCCGGCAACGGCTTCTTCTCCTTTGATCGCCGGTGCGCCCAAATTGAGCACTTTCATCTTCAACAGCACCATGGCGTATCTGACGTTGTCCACCGATTGTGCGTGACCCACGGTGGGGAGAAAAATCGAGAATGCAATTCCATGTGCCGCCAGGACAACCCAGCGTAAAATGAAATTCGTCCGCTTTACATTCGGCATCATGTCATCTCCGAACAGGATTGCCGATGCAACGGGGCGGCAACATCCCCGGGACAGGATCGATTGCCCATTCATCCGTCTGGAGTATAGGTTGCCGTGATTTGCTTACCAGCACGATGGCAAATAGCACTTATGGAGACCATTACTTGGGGACAGCGGGAATTTCAACGAATTGGGCGCGATCGAAGTCGTTGCTTCCGGTGGAAATCCGTTGCGCGAAACCCGTGCCTGCCGCTTGTTCCCAATGCCGCATCGATTCCATCTCCCGTGACCATTTGGAGAAAATTTGGTCAAAATCGATTCTGCGTCACTCCATGGCATCCGTTGCCGTCAAGGCAATGAGGCAATTGGTCAGCAGGGCGGGTGATGACGTGCGTCAGGCTAAGGCTTATAAAACAATCGCTTAACTGTCGCCGGCCACCCAGTCCCCCGACTTCCCCCCATGCTTCTCCAGCAACTTCACATCCCCCATCACCATCCCCCGGTCCACCGCCTTGCACATGTCATAGATGGTCAGCAGGGCCACCTGCACGCCGGTCAGCGCTTCCATCTCCACGCCGGTCTGGCCGTGCGTCTCGGTGCGCACGGTGCAGCGGATGGTGCCGCTGGCTTCGTCCAGCGCATAGTCCACCGCTACCTTGGTGAGCGAGATCGGGTGGCATAGCGGGATCAGGTCGGAGGTGCGCTTGGTSGCCATGATSGCGGCCACSCGGGCRATGCCGAGCACRTCGCCYTTCTTGGCGGTGCCGTCCCGCACGAGCGCGAATGTGGCGGGCAGCATGGTGATGGTGCCGGTGGCCACGGCCACGCGGTGGCTATGGGCCTTGGCGCCGACGTCTACCATATGGGCTTGTCCGGCTGAATCGAAATGGGTGAGCTGGCTCATGGCATGGACCTGCGGAGTCGAGAGGAAAGCGTGGCGGAGGCGTCCGCCGCATTTGCCGCGCTAGCCGGGGCAGGGCGTGGCAAGACCGGGCGATGCCCGGTGGGAATGGCCTCCGGAGGCCGCTATCATAGCAATATGCGCAAGAACCAAACGCTCGCCGGAGCGCTCTCCTCGCCCGCCCGACAGGCGCGCCTCAAATCTCGCATGGGCCCCGTGCGCCATGCCGATGCCGTTCCCGCGGCCGTACCCCTGCGCGCGTCCGCGAAACCGGGGCGCTTTGCGCGCCGTTCGCTGGCGGCACTGTTGGCGCTGACGATGGCGTTACCCGCCTGGCCCCAGCAGCGCGTGTTGCTGAACGATCCCGCGCGCACCGCCGCAGCCGCCACCACGGGGACGGATGGCGGTGGCAGCGACCAGGTCTACGACAACCTGAACCGCAGCGTCAAGGCGGGGCAGAAGTCCGAATTCGGGCTGCGCAGCAACAACACGGTGGTAGAGACCAACGGCGCGCAGTTGCCCGACCTGGGAGACCCGTCCACGGCGTCGCTGACGCCCGATATGGAAAAGCGCCTGGGCGATCGCATCATGCGCGATATCCGGCGCGATCCGGACTATGTGTCGGATCCGCTGCTGGCCGATTACCTGAACATGCTTGGTTATCGCCTGGTGCAGGCGGCGCGCCGGCAGAACATCTCCGGCTCCAACGGTGCCGGCACCTTTGCGACCGGCTTCGAGCTGTTCGCGGTGCGCGACCGTACCATCAATGCCTTTGCGCTGCCGGGCGGGTACATCGGCGTGCACACCGGCCTGCTGGTGCAGTCGGATACCGAGTCCGAGCTGGCTTCGGTGCTCGGCCACGAAATCGGCCACGTGATGCAGCGGCATATCGCGCGCGGCATCACCACGCAGGACCAGTCGATGTGGATCGCGCTGGCATCGATGGTGCTCGCGGGACTGGCGGCCACCAAGAGCGGCGATGCGGCCGCGGCGCTGGCCATGGGCGGGCAGGCGGCCGCCATCTCCAACCAGTTGTCGTTCTCGCGCGGGGCGGAACGGGAGGCCGACCGGGTCGGGTTCCAGATCATGACCGCCGCCGGCTTCGATCCGCAGGGCATGCCTGACTTCTTCAAGCGGCTGCAGCGGGTGATGGGCATCTCGGAGAATTCGGTGCCGGCCTACGTGCGCACCCACCCGCTCACCTCGGAGCGGATCGCCGACATGCAGGACCGCGTAAGCCATGTGGCGGTGCGCAAGGTGCCAAATACCCCGGAATACGAGTTCGCTCGCATGCGTGCGCGCATCATCCAGGAAACCACGCCTAGCGACCTGCAGAACGTGCGTGCCGCGCTGCAGACGCAACTGGCGGCAGCTTCACCGGTGCGCTTGCCGGCGCTGTATTACGGGATGGCTTTCGCCGAGCAGCGGCTGGGCCGCAACGCTGCCGCGGAGCAGTCCCTGGCCGAAGCCCGCCGGCTGTACGGCAATATTCCCGGCGCCACTTCCGGCAGCGCCATGCTCGATGTGATGGCGATCGAGCTGGCGCGCGCGCAGGGCCGGCAGCAGGATGCGCTGAATCAGGCCATGGTATCGATGAAGGCGTTTCCGCTGTCGCACGCGGTGGCGCTGAGCTACGCGGCGACCTTGCTCGGTGCCGGCCGGACGGACCAGGCGGTGACCTTCCTGCGCGAACGCACGCGCGAAGAGGTCGCGCGTTCCGAGTGGTGGGACATGCTGGCGCGGGCCTATGCCGCGCAGGGCCGGCGTGTACAGCAGCACCAGGCGCTGGCGGAGAAGTATGCGGTCGATGGCGCCTACCAGGCCGCCATCGAGCAGTTGCAGATCGCGCGCAAGGCGGGCGATGGCGATTTCTACACGCTGTCGGAGGTCGATGCGCGCCTGCACCAGCTGGAGCGCCAGTTCCGCGAAGAGAAGCAGGACAGCAAGGGCATGCCTAACTGACGGCCACGCCCGCTACCGCTGTTCCCGCCGCCGCCGCTCAGGCGGCCTGCTCGCCCGCGGGCGGCAGCGGCTGGCGCACGAAGCCGTAGCGCGTCGGCACCTCGTCTTCGACAATCGGTTCGATCGCCACGTCGGTACCGTTGAAATGAAACACGCCGAGATTGCCGCCGCACGCCTCGCCGTGCCAGGTGCAGGCGCTGCTGAAGGCATCGAGGTCATGGTCGTGCAGCAGCGCGACCTGCGGCTTGCCCGCATTCCCGCTCTCTCCTTCCACCTCGCCGACCAGCAGCACATTGCCATGCTCGTCCGCATGGCAGGCGCGCAGCGCGAAGGCGTGCTGCGATGTGGTCCGCAGCTGGCCCTGATGCAGCCGCGCGATCCACGGCGCGTAGGCCAGCGACACGAACACGCGCTGCGGGCCGTTCTGGAAGTACCAGGCACCGCGCTCGTCGTGCTGGTAGTTGCGCTCGATAAACGCGATCAGCGCTTCGTGCCGGATCGGGTCGCCGGACAGGCCGTGCTGCTGGGCGTACTCGTTGCGCATGCGCCATTGCCCGCGCCGGTCCAGCGCCAGCCAGCCGTAGCAGTTGGGGACGTTGGGCCAGCGGGCCATTGCTTGCTTGACTGTGTCATCCATCGTCGCTGTCTCCTTGCGGGGCCGTTCATGCCGTCCATGAAGGGCATCCCGCTCGCATTCATTCAGGTGGCCGCCCGGGTTTGCCATCCGTTCGCAACGGGTGTGCGGGGCTGCGCCGGCGCGCTAAGCCACGGCGTCGAAAAACCGCAGGATGCGCGCCGGCAGCCACTCGATATGCCCCGCATAGGGCAGTACCGGCAACACGCGCAGCTTATCTTCGCGCGGCGTCATGAAACCGACGTGACCACCGTGCTCTGGCTGCTCCAGCCAGACCTGCGGGCTGACGTCGGCCGGGCCCGGCAGGTGGCGCGCCGGCAGGAAGGGGTCGTTGCGCGCGTTGAGCACCAGCGTGGGCACGGCGATGCGGTCGAGCACGGGCTTGCTGGAGGCGCGCGCCCAGTAATCGTCGGTGTCGCGAAAGCCATGCAGCGGCGCCGTGACGATATTGTCGAAGGCGTACAGGTCGCGGCTGGCGAGCATGGCTTCCCGGTCGAACAGGCCGGGATACTGCTTTAGCTTGGCCAGGGACTTGCGCTTGAGGGTTTGCAGGAACATGCGCGTGTACAGCATGTTGAAGCCCTGCGACAGCGCCGCGCCACCGCCGGCCAGGTCCAGCGGCGCCGACACCGACGCCGCGGCGCCGATGAAGGCCGCGCCGCTGCCCTGTTCGCCGAGCAGGCGCAGCAGGGCATTGCCGCCCAGCGAGATGCCGACCACCAGCAGCTTGCGCCCATGCGCGCAATACTGCCTGTGCAGCCGTTCCAGGATCCAGTGGACCTCCTCCGAGTCGCCGGAGTGATAGAAACGCGGCGCCAGGTTCAGCTCTCCCGAGCAGCCGCGAAAGTGCGGGACCACGCCCTGCCATCCGCGCGCGGCCAGCGCATGCATCATGGCCTGCGCGTAGTGGCTGCCAGAGTCGCCTTCCAGGCCGTGGAACATCACCAGCAGCGGGGTATCGGGCGCCACCGGGTGCGTGGTCCAGTCGAGGTCGACGAAGTCGTCGTCGGGCGCGGTCCAGCGCTCGCGCTTGAAGGCCACGCGCGCAGGGCGCTGCGTGAAGCGCGCCGGGATGATGGTCTGGGCGTGGCCGCCGGAGAGCCACCACGGCATGCGGCGGCCGCCGCCGAACGAGGAGGCGCCCGGAACGGGTGACACCGCCCCTGGGGGGCTGTGGTGCGATGGCGGAAGCTGGCTCATGCCTGGATGCTTGGAGCTGGCGGGCTGCCGGGCCGTGGCGCCGCGCCGGATCCCGCTAGTGAAGCGCCTGGCCCGGCGCCGTGCTGACGGTGGCGACCTGGCTGGCGTTGGCCGGGCTGCAATGGATATGCGCCAGTCGCCAGCCCTCGTGGTTCTGCATCAGCACATAGGTGGTGTGCACGTAGAGGTCGGCTTCGATGCGGTCGTCGCCGAAGCGCAGGGCTTCGGTCACGTCGAAGATGGCGACCCCCATCGAGGTGTGGCTGCTGGTCTCGATCACGTCGATCAGCACCGGCTGCAAGGCCAGCAACTGCGCGAAGGCCTGGCGCAGGTGCTCGTGGCCGATCAGGCGCTGGCCGTCGGGCATCACGCACGTTACCGAATCCTCATCCAGCCACAGGCGCAGGGCGCCGTCCGCATCGCGCAGCTTCATGGCCTCGCGAAAGGCTTCTACGATGTCTTCGGCGGAATCGAACAGGCGGGCAAAACGAGGCATGGTGGACTGGGCTCAGGGATTCGTTGGCCGGATGATTACGAACGGCGGGTCAGCGCTTCAGGCCCGGTGCAGGAGCTTGCGCAGCTCCACAAACACCATTTCGGGCTCGATGTCCTTCAGGCACCGCAAGTGTCCGAGGGGGCACTCACGCTTGAAGCACGGACTGCATTCGAGCTGCAGCCACATGATACTCGCAGCCTGCGACAGCGGGGGAGTGTGGCGTGGGTCACTGGAGCCGAACACCGCCACCTGCGGCCGGTTCAGCGCCGCGGTGACGTGCATCAGGCCGGAGTCGTTGCATACGGCGCCTTCGGCCATCGCCAGCAGGTCGACGGCGTCGTCGAGCGAGGTCTGGCCGCAGAGATTGCGCACGAACGGCGCGCCTTTGACGATCTCGTCGGCGATCGCGGCATCCTTGGGCGAGCCAAGCGTGATGATCTGCGCATACGGGAACGAGCGCTTGAGCATCTGCGCCAGTTCCGCGAAGTGCGCCGCCGGCCAGCGCTTGGCCGGGCCGAATTCCGCACCCGGGCAGAAGGCGATCAGGCGGGTCTGCGGCGCAATRCCGAAGCGCTCCGCGGTCTTGGCCATGCGCACCGGGTCGATGCGCAGGCGCGGCTCGGGCAGGTCTTCGGGCAGGCGCGCGCCTGGCTTGAGCGCCAGCCGCGCGTAGTGCTCGACCATGGGCGGGCGGTGGTCGCGCGGCGGGTTGCCGTGGCGGATATTGAGCAGGCCGAAGCGCGCTTCGCCGCGATAGCCCACGCGCAGCGGGATGCCGGCCAGCCAGGGAATCAGGGCCGACTTGAGCGAATTGGGCAGCACGTAGGCCGCGTCGTAGCCTTCGTTCTTGAGCTGCTGGGCGAACATCAGCCGTGCGGAGAGTTGCAGCTTGCCGTGCGCCAGTTCGCTGGGGAATACCTGGTGGATCTCGGGCATGCGTGCCAGCACCGGCGCCACCCATTTGGGGGCGAGTGCGTCGATCTGCAGGCGCGGATGGCGCGCTTTCATCAGCGCGAAGAGCGGCTGCGCTCGCCGGTGTCGGTCACGTCGAGGAAGACGCGCGGATGGTAATTCCAGGCGGGCGTATTGCCGGTGGGGCAGTGCAGGGGAAGATCTTCTGCGCCGATTTCGATTACGGATGCGGTTTGCGTCATGGTGTTGCGGGGATGGACTTGGTCTTTTGTCAGGACTAGGTAAGTGGCTGGCCGGTGTTCAGACCAGGGTCAGCCAGTGCTTGTATTGTTCGCTGGTGCCACCGACGGCGGCGAAGAAGGCATCCTGGATGCGCTTGGTCACCGGGCCGCGCCGGCCTTCGCCGATGACGCGGTCGTCGAGTTCGCGGATCGGCGTGACTTCGGCGGCGGTGCCGGTGAAGAACGCTTCGTCCGAGCAGTACACTTCGTCGCGCGTGATGCGCTTCTCGCGCACCTCGATGCCGAGATCGTGGGCGATGGTGAGGATCGCGTCGCGGGTGATGCCGTCCAGGCACGAGGCCAGGTCAGGCGTATAGATCACGCCGTTGCGCACCACGAACACGTTCTCGCCCGAGCCTTCGCTCACATAGCCTTCGGTATCCAGCAGCAGGGCCTCGTCGTAGCCGAGGCTGGTGGCTTCCTGGTTGGCCAGGATCGAGTTGATGTAATAGCCGCTGGCCTTGGCCCGCACCAGCGAGACATTGACGTGATGGCGGGTGAAGGAGGAGGTCTTGACGCGGATGCCGCGCTCCATGCCTTCTTCGCCCAGGTAGGCGCCCCASGKCCAKGCGGCGATSGCCACGTGGATGGTGTTGCCCYTGGCSGAGACGCCGAGCTTYTCRGAGCCGATCCAGACCAGCGGGCGGATGTAGCAGGATTCGAGCTGGTTGGCTTTCACCACCTCGCGTTGCGCCGCCGCCAGCGTGGCCTCGTCGAACGGCATCTGCATCTGGAAGATCTTGGCCGAGTTGAACAGGCGGCGAGTGTGCTCCTTGAGGCGGAAGATCGCGGTCCCGGCCGGCGTCTTGTAGGCGCGTACGCCCTCGAACACGCCCATGCCGTAGTGCAGGGTATGGGTCAGCACGTGGATCTTGGCGTCGCGCCACTCGATCAGCTTGCCGTCCATCCAGATTTTTCCGTCGCGATCCGCCATCGACATGGTTCTTCTCCGTGAGGCCGTCAGCAATGCAAAGGAGGCATTGTAAACCCCGGGACCCCTTGTGCCAACGCGGGCGCGGGCTCGCGGGGGTCTAAAATCGTCACATTGTGTATGCCGCCACCGCCACCCGTGCCCCTTTCGCCATCATCACGACCCGCCGCCTCTGATTCCGATCCGCTTGCCGGTGTGCGCGCCGAACGGCTGCGCGGGATGCTGTTCGCCGGGGCGCCGGAGGCGGAGATCGACGAATTGCTGGCGCCATGGGAGACGGGTTCCGGCCTGCCCCGGCTGCTGGTATCCGCGGCGCTGGGCAGCGGCGGGCCGGCGGCGCTGGCGCGGGTGGTATCGCCGTGGCGCTGGCGCATGCTGCACGCGGTGCTGGATGCGCTGTATGCGGACTGGGACCCGGCCCTGCGGCCCTATCTGGACTACCTGGCCGATGCGCAGGCACGCGGCGACGGCGAATTCGCCACGGTGCCGGGGCGGTTACGCGGGGTGCTGGCCGAGGGCTTGCTGTATGGCGGCGAGCGCCAGCGTGCGCTGGCGGTGCTGGCCACGGTGCCCGGCAGCGGCCAGGCGCTGGCGCTGCATGCCTTTACGCATGCCGGGGATGGCGACTGGGCGGGGGCCCAGGCCGGTTTCGAAGCCGCGCTCAAGAGCCTGCGAACCGAGCGCGGCCAGCGCACCGGCTTGCTGTCGCCCGCGCTGGCGCCATACTACCCGCTGTCCTTGCTCGCCCAGCGCACGCCCGCGCACCTCGATCAGGCACGCAAGTTCTGCCAGGCGGAAGCCGGCTCGCGCACCCCTGCGCCTACCGGGCGCTGGGGGCTGTGGTGTCATGCGCTCGCGGTGCATCGCGGCGACGCTCGCCTGGACGAAGCCGCATTTGAGTTGCGTCCCGAAGTGCCGCCGCTCGCGCAATTCTGGCGCGTGATGCTGCGCGCCTGGCTGGGCGATGTGGCGCAAGCCAGCGGACGCCGCCAGCCAGCGGCGGCCCGCGCCGAAGCCATCGACGGCCTGCATGTCCGTCTGCAAGCCTGTGGCCTGCGCTGGTTCGGGCAGCAACTCAATGCGGCCCGGATGCTGGAGGCCGGCGAGCCGGTGCCGGACGTCTTCTTCGCCGGCCAGCGCCAGGAGAGCTGGCGGCTGGCGCTCGAAGCGCTGCAGGCCCTTGCGGGCGAGGCGCGCGCGCCCGACGGCGCCAGTGCCAGCCGCATCTTGTGGGCGCTCAGCCTGGACGCCGACGGCGCGCTCGGCACCATCGAGCCGCTGGAGCAGCTGCGCGGTCCGCGCGGCTGGAACAAGCCGCGGCCGCTGCCGCTGGCCCGGCTCGCCGAGGACGACCGCCTGGAGCCCTGGGATGCCCGCGTAGCCCGCGCGGTCCGCCGTGACCAGTCCTATCACCGGCGCTACGTACTCGATCGCGCCGCGGCCATGCTCGCCCTGGTCGGGCATCCTGGCGTCGTGCTGGCGCAAGCGCCCGAGCAGACGCTGGAAGTGGTGGAAGGGGCGCCCACGCTGGAAGTCGTGCGCCAGGGCGGGCGCTATACGCTGCGGGTCTCGCCGCCGGTGCGGGAGGCGCCGGCGCTGGACAGCTTCCTGCCCGCCGGCAGCCGCGCGGATGCCGAGGCCTTGCGCCAGATCACCGTGCTGCGCGAAGGCTCGCAGCGCCTGCGCGTGATCCGGCTGACGCCCGCGCAGCAAGGCGCGGCGCAACTGATCGCCGACGGGCTGGCGGTGCCAGCCGAAGCGCATGCCCAGCTCGACGCCACGCTGCGCGCGCTGTCCGGCCATTTCCAGGTGCACTCTGACCACGACGGCAGCGCCCGCGAACTCGAGACCGAGAGCCGTCTGCGGGCCGAGCTGTCGCCGCTGGGCGAGGGCCTGGCCCTGCGCCTGGTGGTGACGCCGCTCGGTCCGCTCGGGCCACGGCTGGCGCCGGGCAGCGGGCGCGAACGGCTGATGGCGGCGGTCAAGGGGGAGAGCCTCGCCACGGTGCGCGATCTCAAGTCCGAGCTGACCCACGTGGCCGAAGTCTTTGACGCGCTGCCTTTCCTGGTGCCGCGCTCGCCCGAGAGCGGCGAATACGACTGGACCCTGGCCGACCCGGAGGAAGCGCTGTYGGTGGTCGAGCAGCTGCCCGGGCTGCCTGGCGTGCTGGCGGTGGAGTGGCCCAGGGGCAAGGAAATACGGGTGGTGGGCGCCGACATCCCGCAACTGGCGGTGCATATCGAAACCGAGAGCGAATGGTTCAAGCTGGTCGGCGAGTTGAGCGTGGCCGAGGGGCTGGTGCTGCAGCTCGGCCAGTTGCTGGCGTGGGCCGGCAGCCATGCGGGGCGCTTCATGCCGATGGGCCAGGGCGTCTACGTGGCGCTCACGCGCAGCCTGCGCGCGCGGCTGCGCGACCTCGCGAGCGTGGCGCACAGCGTGCCCGGCGGCATCAAGGTGCCGCTGATGGCGGCGCCCTGGCTGGACGATGTGCTGGCCGGCGCGGGCATCGATCCCGACGCGCATTTCCGCCAGCGCGTGGCGCGCCTGCGCCGGGCGCGCGACGGCGATGCCCGGCTGCCTGCCAACCTTGCCGCCGAGTTGCGGCCTTACCAGGAGGACGGCTTCCGCTGGGCCATGTCGCTGGCCGAAGCCGGTTTCGGCGCCTGCCTGGCCGACGACATGGGACTGGGCAAGACCCTGCAGGCGCTGGCGGTGATGCTGGCGCGGGCGGACGGCGGCGCCGCGCTGGTCATCGCGCCGACCTCGGTCTGCGGCAACTGGGCCGAGGAGGCGCGGCGCTTCGCGCCGACGCTGCGCGTGCACATCTATGCCGAGGGCGAGCGCGCGGCCTTGCTGGAACACGCCGGCCCGCATGACATGGTGATCGTCTCGTACACCTTGTTGCTCCAGGCCCGGGAAGCGTTCTGCAAGCGGGAATGGCACACGGTGGTGGCCGACGAGGCGCAGGCCTTCAAGAACGCCGCCACCAAGCGCTCGCAGGCGATGTTCGAGCTGTGCTCCGGCTTCCGCATGGCGCTGTCGGGCACGCCGGTGGAAAACCGCCTGGCCGAGTTGTGGTCGATCATGCGCTTCTGCAACCCGGGCCTGCTTGGCTCGCTGGTCCGCTTCAACGAATACTTCGCCGTGCCGATCGAGCGCAACGGCGTGCGCGAGGCGGCCCAGCGGCTGCGCCGCATGATCGCGCCGTTCGTGCTGCGCCGGACCAAGGCCCAGGTGCTGGACGAACTGCCGCCACGCACCGAACTGGTCTTGCGCATCGAGCCGGAGCCGGTCGAGGCGGCTCACTATGAAGCGCTGCGCCGCCAGGCGCTGGCCGAAGCCGAGGCAGCGGTCAGCGGCCCGAAGGCGCGCCGGACCGCCTCCGGCCAGCCCGGCGCCGAGGCACGCATCCATGTGCTGGCGCAACTGATGCGGCTGCGCCGTGCCGCCTGCGACGCGCGCCTGGTCACGCCCGAGCTGGATCTGGGGCAGGAGGGCGCCAAGGTGCGCGCGTTCGTGCAACTGGCCGGCGAACTGGCCGCCAACGGCCACAAGACGCTGGTGTTCAGCCAGTTTGTCGACTTCCTGCAGTTGCTGCGCCGGGGACTGGACGAGGCCGGGCTGGCGTGGCAGTACCTGGACGGCGCCACGCCGGCAGCCGAGCGCACCCGGCGCGTGGCGGCTTTCCAGGCGGGGCAGGGCGATGTCTTCCTGATCAGCCTGAAGGCCGGTGGTTTCGGCCTCAACCTGACCGCGGCGGACTACGTGATCATCGCCGACCCGTGGTGGAACCCGGCCGCCGAGGACCAGGCCATGGGCCGCGCCCACCGCATCGGGCAGCAGCGGCCGGTGACGGTGTACCGGCTGATCAGCGCGGGCACCATCGAGGAGCGCATCCTTGCGCTGCACCACGGCAAGCGGGCGCTGGCCGACGGCATCCTGGAGATCGGGGAGGGCGGGGACGGCTTGACCGGCACGGCGGCCGCGCTGCCAGACATCGACGAACTGGTGGGTCTGCTGCGCAACTAGGGGCGTCGTTGCCCATCGCGATTCCGCTCCATGTCTGCTTATACCAACATGGCATACCTTCAAGCGAACTCCATCGTTGGTAATGCGGCGGATCGTTGGTATCTTGCTGTTTTGGCCCGGGGCGCCAGACCCCGGCCGGCAGCCCCGACCCGCATTCATTTTTCCGACGGTACCCCCATGCTCCGCATTGCATCCCGCCGCATTTCCCTTGTTTCCCGCCCGGTTTCTCGCCTGGCAGCCGGTCTGGGCGCCCTGGCCGCGCTTTGCACGCTGGCCGCGCCGGCCCGTGCCCAGGACCCGGCATGGCCCGCCCAGCCGATTACCATCCTGATGGGCTTTACCGCCGGTTCGGGCGTGGACATGGTCGGCCGCACCCTGCAGGAATCGCTGCAGAAGTCGCTCAAGACCACCATCATTTATGACTACCGCCCCGGCGCGGGCGGCAACGTGGCCTCCGAAGTGGTCGCGCACGCCAAGCCAGACGGATACACCCTGCTGCTCGGCACCGCCGCCACCCACGGCATCAACCCGGCCCTGTACAAGAGCCTGCCGTTCGACGCCGAGGCCGATTTCACGCCCGTGGCACCGTTGGTGGAAGTGTCCAATGTGCTGACGGTCAACCCGTCCGTGATCGACGTGAAGTCGGTGAAGGAATTCATCGAGAAGGTCAAGGCCAATCCGGGCAAGTACAACTACGCGTCCACCGGCAACGGTACCGGCACCCACCTGGCCTTCGCCGAGTTCAACGCGCGCGCCGGCCTGGACATGGTCCACGTGCCGTACAAGGGCGGCCCGGATGCGTTGCAGGCCGTGCTAAAGGGCGAGGTTTGCTGCATTTTTAATCAGGTGCAGAGCGTGTTGCCGCAATACAGGGCGGGGAAGGTCCGGCTGCTGGGCGTGACCACCAGGAACCGAGTGGCGGTGATCCCGGAGGTGCCGACGATTGCCGAGAGTGGCCTGGCCGGGTTTAACAGCACCATCTGGTTTGGTTTCTTCGGACCCAAGGGACTGGACGCCAGGATCAGCAAGAAGATCAATGACGCGGTCCAGGTCGCGCTGGAAACGCCGGCGATCCGGCAGAAACTGATCGATGCCGGCAATTCGCCGCGGATCGAGACGGTCGAACAGTTCCGGGCCACCGTGAAGGCGGATCGCCAGAAGTGGGCCGGCGTGGTGAAGAGCGTGGGCGCCTCGATCGACTGAATCCCGCACGGCCGTCCCCACCTGCAGGGCCCCCGCATGCGGGGGCTTTTTATTTGCAGGCAGCCCAGCCAAGGGCAACGGCGAATCTGTTAAGCGGTTGCTTACGAGTGGCCGGGGCTGGCCCTATAATGGGGCCTTGCCCGCGGGCCCCGCCCGTCGGGCAACTCACGTGCCCCAGGCTTTCCACTGTGGCGGAGCCGGCGCCGCTTCCCCCCAAGACCTTAGAACATGACATTCCGACCGCCCCAGGCCCTGCTGCGTCCCTGGCATCGTATTGCCCCGGCCGAGCGGGCCGGCTTTATCGAGGGCGCGCGCTATTTCGCCCCGTCCCTGCCCGCGGTGTTCTCCTGGGGGCTGGTGACCGGCGTGGCCATGAGCAAATCGGTGATGAACGTGCCCGAGGCGATCGGCATGTCGCTGCTGGTCTACGCGGGCTCGGCCCAGTTGTCGGTGCTGCCGCTGTTCGCGGCGGGTTTGCCGTTGTGGACGGTCTGGCTGACCGCCGCCATCGTCAACCTGCGATTTGTCATCTTCAGTGCGGGACTGCAGCCGCATTTCAGTTACCTGCCGCTGTGGCGCCGCACCCTGCTGGGGTCCTTCAACGGCGACCTGCATTTCGTCTACTTCATGCAGCGCTATGCCACGCCGGGCCACGAGCCGGGCAAGGAGGGCTACTTCTGGGGCATGGCGCTGACCAACTTCGCCATGTGGCAGGTCTCGTCCATCATCGGCATCGTGCTGGCCAGCGCGTTCCCGGATAGCTGGGGCCTTGGGCTGGCCGGTACCCTCGCGCTGATCCCGGTCATGGTCTCCACCATCAACTCGCGTTCCACGATGCTGGCGGTGGCGGTGGCTTCGACCCTGGCGCTGCTGTGCTTTCACTTGCCTTACCGGCTGGGCCTGGTGGCGGCAGTGGTGGGCGCGATCGCGGCCGGCATGGCCAGCGACGAACTGGCGGCCCGGGCGACCTTGCGCGGTATCCGCCGCCGCAAGCTGGAGCATGCGGCGGCGCAGGTGCCTCCCCAGTCGGCCGAGGACCGTTCATGAGCCATCTCGAGATCTGGGTCGCGCTGGTGGGCATGGCGGTGGTGACCATCGTCACCCGCGCGCTGTTCCTGATGGCGGGCGAGCGCGTGACGGTGCCCGACCGCATCCAGCGCGCGCTGCGCTACGCGCCGGCGGCGGCGCTGGCGGCCATCATCCTGCCCGACCTGATGACGTGGCAGGGGCATTTCACCATTGCGCCGGGCAACTACAAGCTGGTGGCCGGGGCGGTCGCCCTGGTGTTCTACCTGCTGACGCGGCGCATGGTTGGCATGATCGCGGCAGGCATGGCGGTCTATACAGCGCTTCGATTGCTCGGTTGAGCGTCGGGCGCGGATTCCGGAGCAGGGGTTCCCGTGCCGGGCCCGAGCGCGGTACTCAGCTGGGTCAGCATCCGTGTCAGGCGGGCCTGCGTGGTGGCGCCGGTCTTGAGGAATACCGCCTTGAGCTGGCTGCGCGCGGTCTCATGCCGCACACGCAGGCGCTCGCTGGCTTCGGGCAGGCCGATGCCGGTGGCCAGCAGGGTGGCCAGGCGGATCTCGGCCGGGGTCAGGCCGTAGATTTCGCGCAGCAGGTGCGGGAGTTGCACCGGCGCATGCGCGTCTTCATGGATCACCACCAGCGCACTGGGCTTTTGCCAGGGCAGCGCGAAGATATGGGACGGCGGCAGCGGCATCACGATCAGCTGCGCGCTGCCGCCATCGGCATGGCGTGCCATCGCGGCCTGTGCCGGCACCGTGCTTTGGAGCGAGCAGGCCGCGGCTATCATGTCCGGCAGCGAGCGCGACAGCTGCCACTCGCTGGTCTTGCCGGCGGGGTCGAGCCGCCGCACCCAGCGCTCACCGATGCTGTTGCTCAGCAAGACGCGGCGCTCGGGCGAGAAGGCGATCACGCCAAACGACAGCCGTTCCAGGATTTGCGCCGATAGCTGCGCCAGCGTGGACAGCTCGACGGTACGATCGCGCATGGCTATGGCGCTGCGCATATGGGGCAGCGCCCAGTCCAGCGCGCTGACGTCCGCTGCCGTGAACATGCCCTGCGAGAAGGCGCGCTGCAGGGAGAAATACACTTCGTAGTGCGGCTTTCGCTCCACCAGGCAGGCCGCATAGGAGCACAGGCCGAAGCGGTGGAAGAAGTCGCGGTAGAACGGGCTGCGCTGCATCGCGCCCTCGCCGAAATCGCGCACGTCGATGTACCACTCGCCGGGGCTCAGGTTGTGGGCGAACAGCTTGCCCGGGTCGATTTCGTGGAACTCCTTTTCGTAGGCGCTGAACAACTCCTGTACCGGGCGCACCATTTCATTGACCGTCATCAGGTCGCGATCCGTGTCGCGCACGATCATCGATGCATGCGCGCTGCCAACGATGCCGCTCATGGTGTACAAGCTTTGCTGCCACGCCTGCGCGTCAAGAATCCCTTCGTACAAGCCACGGATTGCCCCGTGCATGTCTTCGTTCATGATTACCCCCCTGCCTTCGCGACAACGGCATCAGCCGTGTGGCGCCGACGCCGCTCATTCGGGCGTGCCCGGCTCCGTGCCTTGGGTCCCGTCTGTAGCGGGCCTCCGGCTATGTTTTTGCGTGCATATTTTGTGCATACATCGCGCGCTTCGACATGAGCGTACGAGACGCAGGCCGATTGTCGCACCCTCCTTTCAGGGGGTGCGTTGCAAGGACGCGGCACGTCGTTCGCCGCATGCGGCGATTGCAGCACTCACGGCAGGGTGCATCGTGGTTCCAATCGCGCAAAATGGCTCTTGCGATCAGGTAAAATGCCGATTTTCCCCGATTTTCGCTCCCCAGCCACCGCCATGACCTCTGTCCTGCGTCTTTCCGATCTCATCTCCGAAGGCAAAATTGCCGGCAAGCGTGTTTTTATCCGCGCCGACCTGAACGTGCCGCAGGATGACGCCGGCAATATCACCGAAGACACCCGTATCCGCGCCTCGGTGCCCGCCATCGAGGCTTGCCTCAAGGCCGGCGCTGCCATCATGGTGACGTCGCACCTGGGCCGCCCCACCGAGGGCGAGTTCAAGCCCGAGGATTCGCTTGCCCCCGTAGCCGCGCGCCTGGGCGAACTGCTCGGCAAGCCCGTCAAGCTCGTGCAGAACTGGGTCGACGGCACCGGCGAAGTCAGCCAGGTCAAGCCCGGTGAAGTAGTGCTGCTGGAAAACTGCCGCATCAACAAGGGCGAGAAGAAGAACAGCGACGAACTGGCGCAGAAGATGGCCAGGCTGTGCGACGTCTATGTGAACGACGCCTTCGGCACCGCGCACCGCGCGGAGGCCACCACCCACGGTATCGCCAGGTACGCCCCCATCGCCTGCGCCGGCCCGCTGCTGGCTGCCGAGATCGATGCGCTGGGC